>CAILTC010000197.1 GCA_903837025.1 uncultured Bacteroidota bacterium
CGAAAGATTGGGTTTTTTTATGCGCCCTTGTCAGTCAAAATGATCAGGAGCACAGCATAAACTTTCCCTAGACGAGTTGTCCCGCTATCCGTTACAATCTTCCTTGCCAAACAATGGCAAAGAAGGATTTCCAATTCTATCGGGGCTACTTTACACCAATTCAATTTCCATCAACTTATTAGTATTGGTACAAATCAGGATTTAAAAAGGCACTATTTACTAAGGATGTATTTCTTAATAATATATCTTGATATAGGCTTTAACGTTTTTCCTGTTACAGGATGTAATCCGGGGCGAGTAAAATATTCATATTCACTTTTATTTGGAGATTTTCCATACCAAACTAATGGATGATTACAATCACCATTCTTAAAAAATAGAGTAGCATCAGAAACAGTTATCTTTTTGAAGTTATCTAATAGATACTGATTCAAAACTATAACTTCAGCTGTATCTTTCACAGTATCATAATCAACAGCATTATAGTGATCTTTAGCCCAAACCATACAATTCCTCTTAGGAAAAAAATTGTTTTTGATACCATAACTCACAGAACCAAAAACGAACAATGACAACACGACTAAAGCTATTCGTTTAGAAATAATCCTCTTTTTAAAATCCTCAAATACACTTTCACTATTTTCAATTACTGGCTCTCTATGCTTATCTTTTCTTGAACTTTCATTGATACTATAGTCGGCTGTCAACTTCACTATTTCCTCTCCAGTCCTAAACTTCCTAAAAGGTCTTGAATTAAAATCAACCAAAAAAGCAATCAAATCTAAATTGGCAACTCTTGTTGTTTCCGTTTTTCCTTTCAAAAAATTACTTATCGGTTTTAACTTATCGACATGAAACCATTCTATCTGTTTCCTCTTATTTGCATTCTCATTAAGGTCAAAAAAATGATCGACTATTTCTTGGTCTTGTTTGCTCATCCCATTATCAAATAAAAGCAAACACAAAATCTTCAATTCTGCAGGAGATGGATTCAATAAAAAACTAGCATATTCACCTGTTTTTGCTTCTTCATATTTGGCTTTTACAGCCCTTATATACTCCTCAATAGTATTGTTCTTCATAGGCTTTATTAGAATTAATCGGAATTGATCAGAATTGTTTGGAATCATCGGAATGATCAGAATCCATTGCCAATAGTCACTCAAAAACCCTATTCCTTTGCTTCAGAATTAGTTCTTGTTTTAACCTGCAATTAAGACAAATGTACAAAACTAGTTCTAAAAAAGTGTCGCTAAACAGCATGACAAGTTTATCCGGGAAGTATAAATCTTGCTATTCTATTTCTGCACACTTCACTTCCCAAAAAAACAAAAGAGCAATTCATTTCTAATGGATTTGACTCAGGCAAGGATTCGATTTCAAAATCGGACAGCCCAAACTATGTATAATTTTTAATTCCAAAAACAATGAAAAGAATAATTTTAGTATCTATGTATGCAATCGCAAGTATCATAATGTTAGTCAACACTAACAGTACAGCTGCAAAAAAACAAAACCCTATTAAAATAACATTAGCAGCAAATGCTCCTGGGGATCCAAATGATACTTTTCC
>CAILTC010000198.1 GCA_903837025.1 uncultured Bacteroidota bacterium
GCTATTTTGACTATTATTAAAAACAAAAAAACCATCCGATTAAGAATGGTTTGTATTGTTATGTAAATTGAAATTGTAAGGAAATTTTTCTCCAAAAAGCTATTACGCTTTTTCTTTTGCAAAGCCATCGATCACTTTTTGGTAATAATCGAAAGTAGTTTTGGCAATCGATTCCCAGCTAAATATTTTCAAAACGCGTTCGCGACCCGCTTTTCCCATTTGTGTTGCCAAGGCTTCATTATCTAATAATAAATTAATTTTTTCGGCAAATGCTTTCTGGAAAGCTTCGGGATTGGCAGGGTTAAAATCGGTTCTCGAAACGCTTTGCAACGGTACCAAATAACCTGTGCTTCCTTCGACAATGATTTCTGGAATTCCACCTACGTGACTTCCTACAACCGGCGTTTCGCAAGCCATGGCTTCGAGGTTGATGATGCCAAAAGGTTCGTATAACGAAGGACAGGCAAACACTCGGGCGTGGCTGTATAATACTTTTATTTTTTCGCGTGGCAACATTTCCGAAATCAAGATGACACCTTCTCGTTCTTTCTTTAAATTAGTGATTAATTGTTCGGTTTCTTCGGCTATTTCCTTAGTATCTGGCGCTCCTGCACACAGCACAATTTGACAGTTTTTGTTGAAATATTTCGCCGCTTCTATTAGTCCTGAGATTCCTTTTTGGCGTGTAATTCGGCCTACAAATAGCACAAAAGGAATGGTAGGATCTATCCCTAATTCGACCAATAATTCATTGTCAAATGTGGGTTGGTAATATTCAGGATCAATTCCGTTATGAATCACGGTTACTTTTTCGGGAGCAACGCCATACGCTTCGATAACGTCGTCTTTCATTTGTTCGCTTACGGCAATAATTCCATCGGCAGTATTATAGGCATTATTTTCGATCCATCGCGAAAGAAAATAACCATTACCTAGTTGTTCTACTTTCCAAGGGCGATGTGTTTCTAAACTATGTGTGGTCAATATAAGTGGCACTTGTAGTAATTCGCGAGTAAAAACTCCGGCAAGATGTGTGTACCAGGTGTGGCAATGAATAATATCGGCTTGTGGTGTGGCTTGCGACATTTCGACATTTCGACTCAGGTTATGAAACATTTTTATGTGCGGATTACTGTCGTCAACCATTTTAGTCAACGAAGAATTAATTCCGTGAACGTTCATGTTTCCAGTATTTTCGTCTTGGTCGCCAAAACAGCGGACTTCGACCTGAGCTAATTTAGCTAATTCTTGACTTAAAAAATCAATGTGTACACCAGCGCCGCCATATATATTTGGTGGAAATTCATTCGAAAAAAGGGCTATTTTCATAGTGTGAATATTTTATATTTAACTTTTGTTTTTTTTGTCTCGTCCTGTTTTGCATCAATAATTCAAATATAATAAATATCCCGTACCAATTACAAAGTGAAGTAAATGAAATCGCAAATTTTTGTAGGAAATAATTTTATACAAAAAAACCGAAAATTACTTTCCGGTTTTTAATCTTTTTAAGTTTGATTTCACGATGTTTTGCTTCTGTTTTTTCTGTTTAAATAGGTGTTTTAAAACTTATTTTTTTTTCAATCTATCTTTGAAAAGCTTTTCGAATTTTTCGATTTTTGGCTGAATCACCATTTGGCAATACGGCTGATTTTTATTATTTTGATAATAATTTTGATGAGAATCTTTGGCTTTGTAAAATTGAGTTAGTGGTTCTAATGTCGTTACAATTGGGCTATCATATACTTTGGCTTTCTCCAAATCTTGGATAATGGTTTTTGCCGCCAGTTTTTGTGCTTCATCTTTATAAAAAATTGCAGAACGGTATTGGGTTCCAACATCTCCGCCTTGACGGTTTAGCGTTGTGGGGTTATGAACGGTAAAGAAAATCTTGAAAATCTCGTCTAAACTGGTAACCGTTTTGTCATAAGTAATCTGAACAACTTCGGCATGACCGGTGTTACCAGAGCAAACTTCTTCATAACTAGGATTCGCTATTTTTCCTCCAGCAAATCCAGAAACGACAGATTTAACCCCTGTTAATTGTTCATAAACGGCTTCTACACACCAGTAACAACC
>CAILTC010000199.1 GCA_903837025.1 uncultured Bacteroidota bacterium
AATTATTTTGTAATTAAAGAAGAGCATACCGAATTTCAATTAGCTGGAGATCATAAAATTTTCTGGATTCCAGGAGATTATGATACCAATGAATACGCTTATACCACATCAAAGATTTCTGAAATTCCTGCTTTAATCCATAAAGCAACAGTTTTCTTAAATGCACAAAATCCTATAAAAGATTTAGCTGTTCAAACGCCATCCATGATGAAATCTGCTGACGGTTTGTATATCAACATTCACGAAGCAGCTCTGATTAATTATCCTGCTATGTCATTGAATGTGGATGCGAAAACCTTCAAAATGAGTTCACATCTTACCCCTGATGCAGTGGGAAACAATGGTTATATGCAAACCGATACTCAAACACCATGGCGAACCATCGTAGTAAGTGACAAAGCCACTGCTATTTTAGCTTCAAAAATGATTTTGAATCTGAATGAGCCAACTAAATACAAAGATGTTTCTTGGATTAAACCGATGAAATTTATTGGTGTTTGGTGGGAATATTTTGTTGCAGGAAAAAGTACTTGGGCTTTTGGTAAGGAAACCAATGTAAAAATAGGACAGGATTTTAGCAAACTTACTCCAAATGGGAAACACGGAGCGACTACAGAAAGAGTAAAAGAATATATTGATTTTGCCGCCAAAAATGGTATAGATGCCGTTTTAGTTGAAGGTTGGAATGTAGGTTGGGAAGATTGGATTGGAAATTGGAAAGAAAATGTTTTTGATTTTGTAACTCCTTATCCAGATTTTGATGTGAAAGTATTACATGCTTATGCGGCTTCTAAAGGTGTTCAAATTGTTATGCATCATGAAACATCAGGCTCAGCAACTAACTACGAGCGACGTTTGGACCAAGCTTTCCAATTTATGAAAGACAATGGGTATAATGCTGTAAAAACAGGATATGTTGGAAAAATTGTTCCTCGAGGTGAGCATCATGATGGGCAATGGATGGTGAATCATTATATACATGTTGCAGAAAGAGCTGCCGATTTTAAAATTATGGTTGATAGTCACGAAGCAGTACGACCAACAGGATTGAACAGAACATATCCCAACTGGATTGCCCAAGAATCTGCCAGAGGAACCGAGTTTGAAGCCATGGGAGGTCTTGCACCAGATCATACTACCATTTTGCCATTTACAAGATTAATGGGAGGGCCTATGGATTTTACACCAGGAATTTTTCAAACAGATCTTTCTTATTATGGAACAGGTGGGCATCAACGAGTAAATACAACCTTAGTCAAACAATTGGCTTACTATGTTACCATGTATAGCCCATTGCAAATGGCTGCTGATATTCCGGATAATTACAATCGTTTTCCGGATGCTTTTCAATTCATAAAAGACGTTGCAGTAGATTGGGATAATAGCTATATACTTGAAGCAGAACCAGGTGATTATATTACAATTGCTCGTAAAGCAAAAAGCAAAAATGAATGGTTTGTAGGTGGGATCACAGATGAAAATTCAAGAACAGCTACTATTTCTTTCGATTTTCTTCCAAAAGATAAAAAATATATTGCTACAATTTATGCCGATGGTAAAGATGCTAATTGGAATGAAAAACCACAAAGCTATACTATTTCTAAAGTTATTGTGACTTCAAAAACAGTTTTAAAACAATATATCGCTCCAGGCGGAGGTGTTGCTATAAGTATTAAAGAAGGAAATAATTCAGAAATTAAGGGATTAAAAAAAATATAGTAAAATTAAATTATGACTATTAATACAAAAAACAAATTTATACTAACTTAAATAACTACTATTATGAAGAAGAAATTGCTCTTTTTTATTATTTGTCTCATGACAATTACTTTTGCAAATGCAAAAAACCCTTCGCTTAATTCAGTTGAAAAACAAAATCTAAGTTTTCAAGTGATAAGTATATTTGGCGATGCAACCCCAGGTGCATGGGTGACAGATACAGATATGACCACTACAGATGGAATAACTTATACTATAAATGGAGTTTATTTGGTGCCTGGTGCCTTGGTTTTCTCGGAAGTGTTTTTGTTTTAGATTGATGAGGAAATGTTTTTTTAGGAACATAAATGCTTTTTTTCGTAGGTGACGAGGATCTTGTCTTCAAAGATGCACTAGGAGAAGCAGCAATAACATCACGACTTGTTTGAATGTCTTCATCTAACTGTGATTCTTCTTC
>CAILTC010000200.1 GCA_903837025.1 uncultured Bacteroidota bacterium
AAAAATCCGATTGCTAAAAAAGGAAAAATTACGCTTTCGGCTTTTTCGAAAAACGGAAGAAATGGAAAGCTGACTAGCATTGAAAATAAGATAAAATAGCCCGTTGTGTGTAATTAAAAAAATCAATGAATCATAAATAAATTAACCACATATCATAGAAAAAAGAGTTGCATAGCCCAATTCTTGAGTTAACATAACTATGATAATCTCTAATTAAGTGAAACGCCTTTCGGAATTTTTAAAATCTTGTTCCTATGTGGTTAAAAAATTAAATTAAACTAACCGGTTAAAATAATAAAAAAGCACCTAAATATTTACCTAAAAGGTGAAGCTATTCTTGCGGTTTTTGCGTAAATAAATACGCAGAAGTGGTGTTTTGACTCTAGAAGTTATGGTAATATTGTAAAAAAAATGAGCTTATGAAAGAGTCTGCAAATGTTAATTATAAGAGTGTGAATAAAAAAATTTACAAGCCTAAAATTCATTACACAATTATCGCTTTGATCATGTTGATTTTCTTTGTGATTTCCTTTATTACCAATATTCTTAATTCAATAATTGTTGATGTTAGAACAAGTTTCGACTTGAGTTTAACACTTACTGGTTTGCTGCCTTTTTCTTTTTTTATTGCTTATGGCGTTATGTCTATTCCTGCTGGATTTTTGTCGGAAAAATTTAGCGACAAGAAATTATTAGCAGTCTCTTTTTTAATCATGATACTTGCCTCATTCCTTTTTGTAGTTTTTCCGGGATATGTTGTCTTTAGTATAACCCTTTTTAGTTTAGGTTGTTGCATGGCTGTTTTGCAGGTGGTTATCAATCCGATGTTGCGAGTAGCGGGTGGCGAAGAATATTTTGCTTTCAACTCGGTATTGGCTCAAGTAGTATTTGGTCTGGCTTCTTTTGCAAGTCCGTATTTGTATCAAAAGATTGTTAACTCGGATTCTAAAAAAAACTTTATTGCGAAGATTTTGAGGAGTTCTGTTCCTGATAATATGCCTTGGGCATCCTTGTATGTTGTTTTTTTGGTAATTAGTTTTGTGTTAGTCTTGGTTGTATTATTGACAAAATATCCCGATTTTAATAAAAATGAGGATGAAAAAGTAGGAGATTCAAGTTCATATCAGGATCTTTTAAAAAACAAATGGACCCTACTTTTCTTTATTTCTATTTTTTGTTATACAGGCATCGAACAAGGAATAGGAAATTGGATTTCGCAATTTTTAAAACAATACCACAACTTTGACGAGAAAACAATTGGGGCAGACACTGTTGCTTATTTTTGGGCTATGCTAACCGTTGGTTGTTTATTGGGTTTGGTTTTATTGAAAATAATGGATAGTCGAAAAATTTTAATTATCGCATCAATTGCGGCTATTACCTCATTGTTTTTTGCACTAACTGGCAGTGCTGAGGTTGCGCTAATAAGCTTCCCTTTAGTTGGTTTTTTTATATCGGTGATGTGGTCTATCATCTTTTCATTGGCGTTAAATTCAGTAAGTAAACATCATGGTTCTTTAGCCGGAATTTTATGTACAGGAATTACTGGCGCGGCAATAATCCCCTTTGTTATAGGCTGGATAGGGGAATTAACTAGTCTAAAAACAGGAATGTTTTTCTTATTGATACCATTGGGTTTTGTTTTGTCAATTGGGTTTTGGGCTTCCCCATTGGTTAACAATAAAACAATTAGTTTTAAAAAATCTAATTTATAGTTATGAATAGCATAGTATTAGGAATTGATATTGGAGGGACTTATCTGAAAATTGGTCGGGTGGAGAATGGGCTTATTGTAAAGCAAATTTATAATAGTGTCGACAGTAAAGCAACCGAGCATGAGATTCTTTCCTCGCTTTTCGAAGCCATTGATGGTATTATTAATTCGGATGTTACCGCAATTGGTATTGGTGTTCCAGCAGTGGTAGATCCAATAAAAGGAATTGTTTATGATGTACAAAACATCCCTTCCTGGAAAGAAGTGGCTTTGAAAGATAAAGTGGAGCAACGCTATAATCTTCCTGTATTCCTGAATAATGATGCCAATTGTTTTGCCTTGGGTGAAAAAAAATTTGGAAAAGGGAAAGACTATAAAAACTTTATAGGATTGTCTATTGGAACAGGAATTGGTATGGGGATTATTATCAATAATAGCCTTTACAACGGTGTGCTTTGTGGCGCAGGTGAAGTGGGTATGTTGCCCTACAAAGACGGGATATTAGAAGAATATACTAGTAGTTTTTTCTTTATTAATAATTATAATCAAACCGCTGAGGAGTTGAGCTTAAGTGCTGCCAGAGGAGAAGAAAAAGCATTGAAAGCTTATACTGAATTTGGGTTTCATTTAGGAGAATGTATCAAGGCGATTTTGTACATGTATGCTCCTGAAGTTATAATTCTGGGTGGATCTATAAGTAAATCTTGTGACCTCTTTATAGAATCATTAGAGTTGTCCCTAAAGACATTTGCCTATCAAAGACAAATCAAAGATTTAAAAATTGAGAGTTCTAATCAAGAAGGAATTGCAATTTTAGGAGCAGCATCGCTCTGCTTACAAGATTTATAAAAGGGGTTCGCTAATTATTTATTCAACTTATTTATCTTTAGATTTCCTGTATTGCAAAGGAGTGCAGCCGTTTATTTGTTTGAATAATCTCGATAAGTTTTTATTGTCATTGAATCCGACTTCAATGGCAATTTCATTTATAGATTTATCAGATTCTAAAAGTTTATCCGAGAATTTTTGTATTCTTAAATGGCAAATGTATTTGTAAACTGCCGAATCCGTGACTTCAAGAAAACGTTTTTCTAGTGCTCGTCTTGAAATAGATACTTTTTTTAGCACATCGATTACATTAATGTTATTTTCAATATTTTGATGGATAAAATTTAATGCCATTGCAATTTGTTTATCGGTCGTGGCGCAAATGTCAGTAGATTGTCTGGTGAATATCGAGGTCGATTTTACAACAATATCATACGGTTTTTGATCTTTGTTCTCAATGAGAAGTTGCATGAGTTTTGCGGCTTCATAGCCACCTTGTTCTACGCCTAAACCGATACTTGACAATGGCGGATCCGATAAATTACAGGTAAGCTCATCATTATCAACTCCTAAAACTGCGATTTCTTCCGGGATTTTTATTTTGTTAATTCTACAAGCGTCGGTTATGTTTTGAGCTCTTTCGTCGTCGCAAGCCATAATGGCAATAGGCTTAGGAAGCTTGCTGAGCCATTTGCTCAGTGCCGATGGTTTATAGTACCATAACTCTCGAGGCAAAATCTTTTTTGGGTTAAAAAAATGTACTTTTCCACCATGTTTTTTTACAGAATCTTCAAAGCCTTTGCCGCGTTCTCTTGACCAAACAATATTATTAAAGCCATAAAAAGCAAAATTCTTATAGCCTTTATTAATGAAATATTTTGCTCCCATTTCCCCAGTTTCAAAATAATTGCCACTAATATTCGGAAACTCTTTAAAGTGTTCTTTGAAATCTTCAACTATAATCGGGATTTTGGTTTCTACCACTTTTTGTATATCTGCATTATTGTATAATTGAGCAATAATTCCATCT
>CAILTC010000201.1 GCA_903837025.1 uncultured Bacteroidota bacterium
TGGCATCTTGAGCCTTCTTTAGCTTTGCTGCAGAAACCATTTTCATCGCAGAAGTAATCTGCATCGTTGATGAAACGGAAGTAATTCTATTACGGATTTCCTTTAAATTTGCCATTGTAAATAGTTGTAAGTTATACGTTATAAGTTGTAAGTTTTGAAACCTACAACTTACAACCTAGAACAAATATTAGTTATATTTCGCTGAAACTTCTTTTGCTACTGATTCAAGTACATCTGTAATTTCGTCAGTCAATTTACCTGCTTTCAACGCATCAAGAGTAGCTCTGTTTTTGTTGTTTAAGAATTCTAAGAAATCTTTCTCAAATTCTTTTACTTTATTAACAGGAACATTTCTCAATAAGTTTTTAGAACCAGCATAGATAATAGCAGTTTGATCTTCAACAGTATAAGGATCGTTTAGATTTTGTTTCAAGATCTCAACGTTTCTTTTTCCTTTTTCAATTACGTTTAAAGTAACTGCATCTAAATCAGAACCAAATTTAGCAAACGCTTCTAATTCACGGTATTGCGCTTGATCTAATTTTAAGGTACCTGCTACTTTTTTCATCGATTTAATTTGAGCATTTCCTCCAACACGAGATACCGAAATACCTACGTTGATCGCTGGACGAACCCCTGAATTAAACAAATCACCATCTAAGAAAATCTGACCATCAGTGATCGAAATTACGTTAGTTGGGATATATGCAGAAACGTCACCAGCTTGTGTTTCGATAATTGGTAAAGCAGTTAAAGAACCACCCCCTTTTACGATACCTTTCAATGAATCTGGTAAATCGTTCATGTTTTTTGCAATTCCATCATCAGCAATTACTTTACAAGCTCTTTCTAATAAACGAGAGTGTAAGTAAAAAACATCTCCAGGATATGCCTCACGTCCCGGTGGTCTTCTTAATAAAAGAGAAACCTCACGGTAAGCAACAGCTTGTTTCGATAAATCATCATAAACAATCAAAGCTGGACGACCTGAATCTCTAAAATACTCCCCAATTGCAGCACCTGCCATTGGAGCATATACTTGCATCGGAGCTGGATCAGATGCATTAGCAGCCACAATTACTGTGTAAGCCATTGCTCCTTTTTCTTCCAACATTTTTGCGATTCCTGCTACAGTTGACGCTTTTTGTCCAATTGCAACATATATACAAAATACAGGTTTTCCTGCATCGTAAAATTCTTTTTGATTCAAAATGGTATCAATACAAACGGTAGATTTACCTGTTTGACGGTCACCAATAACAAGCTCACGTTGTCCACGACCTACTGGGATCATTGCATCTACTGCTTTGATACCTGTTTGTAATGGCTCAGTAACTGGCTGACGGAAGATAACTCCAGGAGCTTTTCTTTCTAAAGGCATTTCGAATAATTCGCCGGTAATTGGTCCTTTTCCATCAATAGGAAAACCAAGAGTGTTTACTACACGACCTACAATTCCTTCACCTGTCTTAAGAGAAGCAATACGTTGTGTTCTTTTTGCAGTTGAACCTTCTTTGATTCCTGTAGAGGGTCCTAAAAGTACCACACCCACATTGTCTTCTTCAAGATTCAAATCGATACCTTCCAATCCGTTATCGAATTCTACAAGTTCTCCATATTGAACATTAGAAAGTCCGTAAACACGAGCAATTCCATCTCCAACTTGAAGTACAGAACCCACTTCTTCTAATGTAGCACCAGATTCAAAACCTTCTACTTGCTTTTTTAA
>CAILTC010000202.1 GCA_903837025.1 uncultured Bacteroidota bacterium
ACCAAAAGTAACTGTTTGCTTATCTCCAATAACGTTAGCTTTGCTATCAATTACTTGAACATAATACGTTTTGTCACCTGATTTTGCTATTTGATTTTCAGCAATTGTAAAACTAATTTTAAGCATATTAGCTCTTCCTGCTTTTTCAGTTTCAATTTGTTTTCCTGAACTTCTTACTTTATATGCCGAAGTTTTCATATTTAAAACAGTTAATTTAGACCCTTTTTCAACTGTTTTTGAAAGTTCATCATTTTGACCAGCTAATACTTCATTGTTTTTCTTAGATTCTCCAAGAACAACAACTGTACTATCACGTTGAGTTGTCAATTTAGTGTTTTGTTTTTTCAAACCTTCATTTTCGGTCATCAAAACTTTCATGTCACCTTGTAGTTTTATGAATTGTGTTTTGAATTTTGCCATTGAAGCTACATCACCTTTAGATTTTTTAACATCTTCAATTAATTTAACTACTTTGTCTCTCTCAATTTTTAAATCACCTGACATAGAAGTGTTTTCTGCAATTGCAGCATCATATGTTGTTTTAAGGTCTTGTAAATTTTTTACAACTGAATCTTTTTCGGAAACGGTTTTTGTTAACTCCGTTTGCACCGTTTTGGCGTCTGTGGTAACTTTAAAAATATAACCTAAACTACCTACTAATAATGCACTTAATACTGCAATTACTACCTTTAAACTTGAACTTGACTTGTTTTGTTGATCTTCCATATTTTTTTTTAAACAAATTTAATAAATTATATTTAATCAAATAACGTTTTCGCAACAATTATATTATATTTGAGCATTAAATAAAATATGGAAAAACTAATCCTTTTTACAAGCAATGACCTAGCAAAAGTTACTAATCACAGAAGTGGTGAAATAAAATTTGGTGAAAAAATGCTTACTATTCCGAAAGGAACAGATACATTAACATTCCTGAAAACTTCTGAAGCAAAATATGTATTATTTGGCATACCGGAGGATATTGGTGTTAGAGCTAATTTTGGACGACCTGGGGCTGCATCGGCTTGGGATAGCGCTATACGAAGTATTGCCAATATTCAGCATAATCGTTTTTGCAAAGGGTATCAATTGCTTGTTTTAGGACAATTAGACGTTTGTGAAGATATGAAAGAGGTGGAAAATTTGAATTTTCACAATGTAGACGACCGTTCAAAATTAAGCAAACTGGTAGAAAAAATTGATAAAGAAGTTTCCCATATAATCTTTAATATTATAAAATCAGGCAAAACACCAATAATTATTGGTGGTGGTCACAATAACTCTTACGGAAATATAAAAGGTACCGCTTTGGCAAAAGGAAAGCCTATAAATGCCATTAATTTTGATGCTCATTCTGATTTTAGAATTTTAGAAGGACGACATAGCGGTAATGGTTTTTCGTATGCGTATGAAGAAGGTTTTTTGAAAAAGTATTTTATTTTTGGTTTACACGAAAATTACACATCAAAAAGTGTGCTAGATATTATCAAAAAAATTGAAGAACGAGTACGTTACAATACCTACGACAGTATTAAAATTAGAAAAGAAAAAGACTTTAATCAAGAACTCGTTCATGCGATTGATTTTATACAAAATGATTTTTACGGTATAGAAATCGATCTTGATGCTATCCCTAATATTGCTAGCAGCGCTATGACTTTAAGCGGTTTCTCTATTGAAGAACTTCGACAATTTGTTTCCTATTTTGGTAAAAACAGACACGCATCTTATTTGCATATTTGCGAAGGCGCTCCTGACTTGGGCGAAGAAAAAAATAATCATTTAATTGGGAAGCTTATCGGTTATTTAGTTACCGATTTTATAAAATCGAACAGCCA
>CAILTC010000203.1 GCA_903837025.1 uncultured Bacteroidota bacterium
ATTGCGCCGTTTCAAAAAAGAATATTTCACGAATGTGCGCTTCTTGAAGGAGCTTTCCATTCAAACCAGAAAGAGTTCCAAGATTAAAAAATGGCTACTTTTAGCAACCCGATTGCTATTATTAACTTGTATTATTATTGCTTTTGCCCAACCTTTCTTCAAAGCCAAAGACAGCAAAAATAGTTCGAACGAAATGTATATCGTTTTAGACAATTCCTTTTCGATGCAAGCCAAAGGTCAAAAAGGAGAATTACTGAAAAGAGCCGTTCAGGAATTACTCGAAAACACACCCGAAAACCAAACTTTTTCTTTAATTACCAATTCCGAAACATTTTGGAATACGGATATAAAATCGATTAAGTCAGCATTGCAAAACCTTAAATACAGTGCTTTGCCGTTTCAACTAGAAAGTGCGATGGCAAAAATTAAATCCCGAAAATCGGCTTTTAATAAAGACATAATTATCATTACCGATGCGGTTGGTTTAGAACCAAAGCAGTTAAAAAGTATCGATAAAAGTTTTAATACTAATTTTATTATTCCTAAAACAGAACATAAAAATAACGTTTCGATTGACAGTGTTTTTATTCATCAAACTTTGGACGATTTCTATGAAATTGGTCTAAAAGTAGTAGCTTATGGCGATGATAAAAAAGAGATTCCTGTGGCTTTGTATAATCAAAACAAACTGATTGCAAAGACTTTGACCAAATTAGAAACCAAGGAAAAGACGCTATATTTCACCATTCCGAAAAAGGATTTTCACGGTTATTTTTCGATTATCGATAACAGTTTAGAATATGACAACACCTTGTTTTTCAGCATTTCGAAACCCGAAAAAATTAATGTAATCAGTATTGGTGCGCCCGAAAAAAGCAACTTCTTAGGGCGAATTTATACCAGCGACGAATTCAATTATAATAACTTTGCAATTGGAACTTTAGACTATAATTTACTCGAAAAACAGGATGCAATTGTTTTGAATGAATTAGACGAAATTCCACAAGCTTTACAAACTACGTTGAAATCATTTTCGGAGAAAGGCGGAAACCTTATTATTATTCCATCGGCGAAAAATGCTGTTTCATATCTATATCAGTTTCTAAGTAATTTAGGATCTATCCAATTCAAAACTTTGGAAAACAAAGAAAAATTAGTGACGAAAATCAACTTTAATCATCCGCTGTTTGATGGCGTTTTCGAAAGTAAAATCGATAATTTTCAGTATCCAAAAACAAAAACTTCGTTTGGAATATCAAGTTCAAATCCAGCAGCTTTATATTACGCTGACCAAACCGCTTTTTTGACTTCGACGAACAAAGTTATTTCTTCCGTTTATGTTTTCGCAGCGCCAATTAATCTAGAAAACTCTAATTTTCAGCAATCGCCATTAATTGTTCCGACCTTTTATAAAATGGCAATAAACAACCAAAATAAAGGCTTAAAAGCGCTAACAATTGGTAATAATAATCCTTATTTGGTTGACGTTAATTTGTCGAAAGACGA
>CAILTC010000204.1 GCA_903837025.1 uncultured Bacteroidota bacterium
AACATATGAACCTTACAGGTTCAATACTTTTATTAAAAACTTATATTTCTTTCTGTCCTCTGTATTAAACAATCCATTACCAACTCCCTTTTTCCTCAATCCCATCGGGATTGCATATTTATAATACCCAACCTCTATTTAAACTATCTACAACTATCAACTCTCCTGTCCTCAATCCCATCGGGATTGCATGTTTATAATACCCAACCTCTAAAAGAACTACCGACCCCATCGGGGTCGCACTTCATCACTCTTAAAACACTCAATTATTTAATCCATTCAAACAAATATTCATCTTTAAATTCTATCTCAAACTTCAAAGTAAGAGTTTTGCATAGTTTATTAGGATATTATAATGCAAACAAAAAATTGCCTATTAATTTGACTTTTTCATTAGCTTGTTTGATCCAATTCTACAAAGGAACTTGGAATAACGAAGCTTTACCTGTAAAGGATTCTCCAGAAATTGTTGAAGCCTTTAAAAGTGCTTGGCAATTAGGAAATTTAGATTTATTTGCAACTAAAATTTTATCTAATGACGAATTCTGGGGTGAAGATTTAACAAAAATCAACGGTTTATCCCAAGCTATAGTTTCAGCTTTGAGTGAAATAGAAGCGAATGGAGTTGAGCAAGGTTTTGCCAATTTTAGCAAATAATATTAAATTAATCTCATACCATGCAAAAAAAATTAATAAAAGTAAATCCAACTGATAATGTTGCTGTAGCATTAGTAAATCTTACCGCTGGCGAATCTATTTCTTTTGAAGGAGCAGATATCGTTATTGAGTCGGATGTAAAAATGAAGCATAAGATTGCAATGTATCCTTTTGAAGTAGGAGAAAAAATTATTATGTATGGGGTTTTGGTTGGAAAAGCAAGTTCTAAAATTGCAAAAGGCGGTTTGCTGACTACTGCTAATGTGAAACACGAAAGTGCCAAAGTAACTGCCAAAACCGAAACTATTGGTTGGACTGTTCCCAATGTTGACAAATGGAAAGACAGAACTTTTCAAGGGTATCACAGAGAAGATGGTCAAGTTGGAACTGAAAATGTATGGTTGTTTTTTCCATTGGTTTTTTGCGAAAATAGAAACATCGAAATCTTAAAAGACATTTTTGAAAAAGAATTAATGAAGCCTAAAGAAAACGATTATCAATTATTGCTTCGTTCTCTTGTAAGTTCAGAAAATGGTTCGGCTGAAGCTGCAGGAAAATCTGCAGAACCAGATTTATTCAAAAATATCGAAGTAAAATTCATCACGCATCAAGGTGGTTGTGGCGGAATTCGTCAGGATTCGCAAAGTTTAGCCAAACTTTTGGCGGGATATGTAAATAATCCAAATGTTGCTGGAGCTACCGTTTTGAGTTTAGGTTGTCAAAATTTGCAAATCTCAATTTTCAAAGATGCTTTGGAAGCTATAAATCCAAACAGCAAAAAACCTGTTTTGATTTACGATCAACAATCTATTGGGACTATTGAAGCGATGATGAGCAGCGTGGTGAAAGATACTTTCGCAGCAATCAAAGAAGCTAATAAAATTGAAAGAACTCCTGCGCCATTGTCTAAATTAAGAATTGGATTGGAATGTGGTGGTTCTGACGGATTCTCAGGAATTTCGGCAAACCCAACATTAGGGGTGTTGTCTGATAACTTGGTTGCTTTAGGAGGGACTACAATTCTTTCTGAATTCCCAGAATTATGTGGTGTGGAACAAGAATTGGTAAACCGTTGTGTAGATGATAAAGACGGAAAACGTTTCTTGGAATTAATGAAATGGTACGAAAAAACCGTTGTTGATGCAGGTTCAGGATTTGATATGAATCCATCTCCAGGTAACATTAAAGACGGTTTAATTACCGATGCAATGAAATCAGCGGGAGCGTCTAAAAAAGGAGGAACCTCTCCAATTGTAGGTGTTTTCGATTATGGAGAATATATTAATAAACCTGGTTTTACCTTGTTATGCACTCCTGGAAATGACGTAGAATGTACAACAGCAATGGTTGGTTCTGGAGCGAATATGGTTTTGTTTACAACTGGTTTAGGAACTCCAACAGGAAACCCAATTGCGCCCGTTGTCAAAGTATCTTCTAACACGCAATTAGCACAAAAAATGTCGGATATTATTGATATTGACACTGGTGGAATTATAACGGGTGAAAAATCAATAGATGAAATGGCAGATGAAATGCTAGAATTTATTATCAATGTTGCTAGTGGTACTATTAAAACCAAAGCAGCTATTTTGAATCAGAATGATTTTATTCCTTGGAAAAGAGGAGTTTCTCTATAAGTTTGGAATTTGTTTGTTTAAATAAAAAGTGTGAAGATTAATTGCTTCACACTTTTTTGATTTTAAACTAAATTGATTTTTTTAGATGAGTTTTATTTTTTCTTAATTGTAGGGTTAAATAGAACTTTTAGAAGATGATTTTCTAATATGCAATTCAGGCATTAGCACCACTTTTTTCTCCATCTTAAAATTCTCGTGATTGTTAATTTGTTCCAAGAAAACTTTGGCAGCCATTTTTCCCATTTCTAATGGAGATTGATCTACAGAAGATATAGAAAGTTCCATGAATTTTGTAAAAGGCTCGTTACCAAAACCCACTACACAAAAATCCTCAGGAATTCGGATTCCTTGTTCTTTAATTTCTTGAATCGCTCCTAATGCTGCAAAATCACTCGAAGAAAAAATAGCATCTGGTGGAGTTTTTAGCTTTAGTAAACTTTTTGCAGCCACAATTCCCGCATCCACGTTACTTCGTGCTTGTAAAACATAATCCTCGTTAAAATCTAATCCGTTGTCTGCTATGGCTTGTTTATAACCCTTGAAACGATTTTCATAAATTTCTAATGATTGATTTCCCGAAAGATGGGCAATACGTTTATGACCTCCGTCAATAAGGTGTTTGGTAGCGATATATCCACCTTCGAAGTCATTTATTGTAACCGAACTTACACCATCAATGTTCTTTTTCCTATCGAAAAAGATAAGGGGTACATTTTTTTCGACAACCCTTTTGATGATGCGATCATTTTCGGAGCTAACATTCGAAATAGACATTAAAATTCCGTCTACTTGTGCATTCAAAAGCGTATTGATGTTCTCAATTTCCCTTTGCTCATCTTCATGACTTTGGCAAATGATAATATTATATTTGTTAGGATACAATTCTTCTTCAATTCCTCTAATTACAGAAGCAAAAAAATTACTGTCTATTCGAGGTACAATAACACCTATATTATTGCTTTTTCCACTACGAAGGGCAAGGGCAAGTTTGTTCTGTTTATAATTCAATTTTGTAGCTGTCTCCATTACGAGTTTACAGGTACTTTTACTTATTTTTGAATTATTATTTAATGCTCTTGAAACAGTAGCTGCTGATATATTTAGTTCTTTTGCAATATCGTAAATCGTAGTTTTTTCACTCATTATCAGTTCGTCTATTTTTTTTTTTAAAGTAAAAATACACTTTTTTTTTATTTATATTATTGTTTAATGTTATCGATTGCTTAAAAACAGAAATTCGGACATTATAATTTTTATTTCTTCTTAATATCGATATAAATATTGGCTAATTATTAGTATAATTTTTTAGTTTATACATATAAACCTATTTTTATCGTTTTTATCTTGGTTATTTGGGAATTTACGTATATGTTTGTGTAATCGATTGCATTATTTTCTTTTCTGATTTTTTGGAAAGAATTTTATATAAATTAATTAGGGGTACATTTAAATAAAATATAAAATGATAAAAAAAGTAAGTTACAAAATGAAGCCATTAATTGCATTGGTTTTTTTCTTGGTTTTTATTTCTTGTGGGGTTAAGAAAGTGAATACTGTTTCTAACGATCCTTGGGCAGAAATTAAAAAAGTAATGGAAACAGTGAAAGAACCAACTTTCAAAAATGTAACCTATAATGTCCTTGATTATGGTGCCTTAGCGGATGGTGTTTTTGATAATACTTTGGCTTTCAAAAAAGCAATCGAAACCTGTTCTCAAAACGGTGGTGGAATAGTTCTTGTTCCTCAAGGAAACTTTTTTACGGGGTCAATTCATTTAGAAAACAATGTTAATTTTCATCTTTCGGAAGGAACTCAGATTATATTTAGTACCAATTCTAAAGACTTTCCTTTGGTTCAAACTTCATTCGAAGGAACGGAATTAATGAATTATTCGCCATTAGTATATGCTTTCAATAAGCATAATGTTGCCGTAACCGGAAAAGGAATTCTTAACGGTCAGGCTAATAATGATAATTGGTGGCCTTGGTGTGGAAGCCTAAGATATGGCTGGAAAAAAGGAATGCCAAGTCAGGTAGATTTAGAAAATAGAGCAAGATTAGTAGATATGGCCGAAGAAGGTGTTCCGGTAGCGGAAAGAATTTTTGGCGAAGGCCATTATTTGAGACCTAATTTTATTGAGTTTTTTGAATGTACGGATGTCCTTCTAAAGGATATTAAAATAATAAATTCTCCGTTTTGGGAAATTCATCCAATCAAATCAACCAATGTAACTGTAGACGGAGTTTCCATAAAAAGTCATGGACCTAATAATGATGGTTGCGATCCAGAATATTCTAAAAATGTATTTATAAAAAATTGTACTTTCGATACTGGCGATGACTGTATTGCTATAAAATCCGGTCGCGATGCCGATGGAAGAAGAGTAGCAATACCGAGTGAAAACATCGTAGTTCAAAACTGTAGAATGTTTGATGGTCACGGTGGTGTAACAATTGGTAGCGAAATTTCGGCTGGAGTTCGAAATGTTTTTGTTGAAAATTGCGTTATGGATAGTCCAAACTTGGATAAAGCCATTCGGATTAAAACAAATTCTAGAAGAGGTGGAATTACCGAAAATGTATATGTTCGAAACATAGAAGTTGGTCAAGTAAAAGAATCTGTTTTAGGAATTGATATGTTTTACTCGGTTCATGGTAACCAAGTAGGAGCTTTTATGCCTCAAGTTAAAAATATTTTTTTAGAAAACGTAAAAGTAAAAAATGGCGGACTTTATGGTATTTTGGCAAAAGGTGAAAAAGTATCGCCTATTAAAAATATACGCTTAAAAAACGTGACAATAGACAAAGTTGAAAAAGAGTATTCAATTGAAAATGTTGAAAATCTAAAATTTGACAATACATATATTAACGGTTCTCTTATGAAAAATCCATCCAAATAAATAGATATTATGAAGACATTAAAAATCGTAGCGGCACTATTTTTTGTTTGCCAATTAACAGCGAATGCTCAAGAAAAAAATGTTCCAGTTAAAGGAATTGCTCATGCTGAACTTTCTATAAAAGAAGGCGGTAAATGGGTTGAACAAAAATATGAAGGTGGCGAATTCAAAAGTGTCACCAATCTAAAAGTACCTAAATCGCAATGGGATCATTCTCATTTTATACGTTTTGAAGGTCCGGGATGGGAATCAAATAAAATTGCCTATCGTTTGTATTTAGATTGGCGAAATGTAATTGATCTTTTTGGGAAAGTAACGGATTCGTTGGTTTTGCCAAAGGTTGGTCAGGACGGATTCGAATCCTATCACCACATGAGTTCTTGGGGAATGGATATTCTTAATGCCGGAAAATCATTGGGTATTGGAGCCGTTGGAAGATATGTTGGTAATGACGTTATTCATTTTAAAGAAGTAGATTCTACATCTGCCAAAATTGAAAATGGAGCAAAATTATCTTCGGTAATTGTTAATTATAAAGGTTGGAAAACAGCCAATGACAAAATCGATTTAGAGTCAAAACTTTCTATTACTGCAAACGAGCGCTATACAAAACACACGATTATTGCTTCACAAAAAATAGAAGGTATTTGTACCGGAATGGTTAAGTTTCCTAACATTGACCTTATCAAAAAAGTGAGTGCCAACAAAAAGTGGGCGTATATCGCCACTTACGGAAAACAGTCTATAATTCAAGATAATTTAGGAATGGCGATTTTCTACGAAGTGGGAACAGTAAAAGAGGAAGTAGAATCTCAATTAGATCACCTTTTGGTTTTTATACCTACAGTAGCGCCGGTTTCGTTTTATTTTCTGGGAGCTTGGGAACAAGAAAAAGACGGAATAAAAACCAAAGAAGAGTTTCTATCTTATTTAGATAAAAAATTAAAGGAACTAAATAACACTAATAAAATTTAGTTTTAGATGAAAAAAATTGTGAGAATAACGGTAATTATTGTGTTTCTATTTATGGGTTATTTTGTTTTTGCAAATAAAAATGCAGGGACAAAAAAAACGGTTTCTAAAGACCAAGTTGTCATTTCCGACACTTTAAAATGGTCCGAAAGAATGGCTTTATCTATAATGAAAAGAAATCCTATTGCATGGCAGATTGATAAAGTTGAAAAACTTAAATTGGATTACAAGCAGAGTTTTGCATTAATTCCTTTTGAGAATCTTTATAAAAAAATAAAAAAAAGTGCCTATGAAGACTATATAAAAGGATATGCAGATGCCTATATTGATAGTTCGGGTTCCATATATCATTATGAACTTCAAGAGTATAATATCGATTTACTAAATTCAGGGAAGCTCCTTTTTGACCTTTATAAAAATACTCAGGATAGTAGGTATTTGAAAGCCATGCAACTTTTAAAGAAACAAATAGAGGGACAACCTAGAACAGCATCAGGTGGTTTTTGGCATAAAAAAATCTATCCTGACCAAATGTGGCTTGACGGATTGTATATGGGAGCTCCTTTTTACACTCGTTTCACCGTTGAATTTGAAAACGGGAATGGACTAAATGATATCGCCAATCAGTTTGAGTTAGTTCAGTCACATTTTGTAAGTCCAAAAACAGGCCTACCTTTTCATGCTTGGGACGAAAGCAAAAAGATAGGTTGGGCAAATAAGGAAACAGGAACTTCACCAACGGCGTGGTCTAGAGCCATAGGTTGGTATGCAATGGCATTGGTCGATGTTTTAGATTATTATCCAAAAGACCATCCAAAACACAAAGAATTAGTAACTTATTTAAATCAATTAGCTCAGGCAGTTTCTAAATATCAAGACAAATCAGGTTTATGGTTTCAGGTGACTGATGCAGGGAGCCGAGAAGGAAATTATTTAGAATCTTCAGGTTCTGCAATGTTTGCTTATGTTTTTGCAAAAGGCGTTAATAAAGGATATTTGCCTAAAAAGTATAAAAAAAATGCCAATAAAGCCTTTAACAGATTATTGAAAGAGTTTGTCAAAGTAGATCAAGATGGGGAAGTCCATTTAAGTCAAGTTAGCCTTAGTTTAGGCTTGGGGGGAACTCCTTTTAGAGATGGCTCTTTTAAACATTATACCGAAGGCAAGACATTGAGTGATAATTCTATTGGAGATTCAGCATTTATAGTAGCGGCTCTTGAATTAGATAAGTAAAAAAATTACATTATGAAAAATAAGAGTACTAGTCTAGTAATTAGAATTTTAGTATTGGTATTGCTTTTTTGCATAAGTTGTAAAGGAGTTGCTCAAAATCAGGTAAATACTACTAGAAACAATACTATTTCGACTCAATTAAAATGGTCCGAAAGAATGGCTTTGTCTATTATGAAACGCCATCCCCAATCCTATCAAATCGATGATAAAAAAGTGCCACAATGGGATTATGTTCATGGCGTAGTTTTAAATTCCTTTGAGGTTTTGTATAAAAAAACAAAGGATCAAAAATATTATGATTACATAAAAAGTTATGCCGATGCTACGATTGATGCCAATGGTGCTATTGAATCTTATCAATTCGACAGCTATAATATTGACATGATTACCGCCGGAAGTATTCTTTTTAATCTTTATAAAACTTCAAAAGATAGTCGGTATTTGACAACGATGCAACAGTTAAGAAAACAAATAGAAGAGCAACCTAGAACGGCTTCTGGTGGCTTTTGGCATAAAAAAATCTATCCAAACCAAATGTGGTTAGACGGTTTATATATGGGAGAACCGTTTTATGCGCAGTATACCGTTACTTTCGAAAATGGTTCAAAACTAAACGATATTGCCAAACAATTTGAGCTTATTCAACAATACGCAACCGATGCTAAAACAGGATTATTATACCACGCTTGGGACGAAAGCAGGCAAATGTCTTGGGCTGATAAAATAACAGGAACGTCTCCAAATTTTTGGTCAAGATCAATGGGTTGGTATGTTATGGCATTGGTAGATATTTTAGATTATTTTCCAAAAAATCATCCAAAACAAAAAGAATTGGTTGGTTATTTGAATGCTATTGCAAATAGTTTGGAAAAATTTCAAGATAAATCAGGACTTTGGTATCAAGTTACGGACAAAGGCGGAAGCGAAGGAAATTATTTGGAATCTTCGGGAAGTTCCATGTTTGCTTATGCTTTGGCCAAAGGTGCAAACAAAGGTTATTTGCCTAAAAAGTTCAAAGCAATTGCCAATAAAGCTTTTGACGGATTAACGACCCAATTGATAAAAGTAGATTTAAATGGTGAAATTATTATCACTCAAGCTTGTGCGGTAGCCGGACTTGGAGGAAATCCGTATCGTGATGGTTCTTATTTGTATTATGTAAATGAGCGAAAAAAAGACAATGATCCCAAAGCTACAGGCCCTTTTATTCTGGCTGCTTTAGAACTGAATAGATAGATTTTTGAGACTCAATACTTTTATTTAAATATTAAAAAAATGATGATGATATCTTTTCAAAAGTTTATAATTCCTTTCATAGTTCTTTTTTGTATGAACTCAAATGGTCATTCGCAAGTAGTTGAGAAAAAGCCAAAAGACGACTATAACATTATGGTTTCCCAAGACGGAACAGGGGATTATACAAGTATTCAAGACGCGATAAACCATTCGCCAGCATTTCCATATCACCGAATTAACATTCAGGTGAAAAACGGAATCTATAAGGAAAAAGTGAAAATTCCCGAATGGAATCCCAACATTTCATTAATTGGCGAAAGCAAAGAAAATACGATAATCACGTTTGATGACTATTTCAATAAAATAAATTTAGGGCGAAATAGCACTTTTTATACTAATACTGTTTTAGTTGAAGGTGACGATTTTATAGCTCAAAATTTAACAATAAAAAATACTGCAGGTCCTGTGGGACAGGCGGTAGCTTTGGCAATAAACGCTAATAGAGTTTTGATTTCGAATTGCAATATTCTAGGAAATCAAGATACTTTGTATGTGTCAGGAACCGATAATAAACAGTATTTTAATGATTGTTATATCGAGGGAACTGTCGATTTTATCTTTGGTAAAGCAACTGTATTATTCGAAAATTGTACACTTCGTAGTATAAAAAAATCCTTTGTTACAGCAGCTTCAACTCCAGAAGGTGTTGCTTATGGTTTTGTTTTTAAAAATTGCAAACTCACTGCAGACAAAAATGCGACCGAAGTTTATCTAGGCAGACCGTGGCGTATTTATGCCAAAACTGTTTTTATCAATTGCGAAATGGGGAAACATATTAATCCAGAAGCTTGGAATAATTGGTCGAAACCAGAAGCAGAAAAGACTTCTTTTTATGCCGAATACAATTGTACTGGCGAAGGATTTCTTCCAGAAAAAAGAGTTTTTTGGTCCCATCAATTAACAAAACCAGAAGCAGATCAATATTCAATTGAAAATATTATGGGATTGGAATTTTCTAAAACCATAAAAGAATTGGTATCCCAAAAATCAATGTTAAAACTTTAAAAAATGAAATATAAATTTCTCGTTTTAGTTCTTATTTCGCTAAACTGTTTCGCTCAAAAAACGACTGTTTATTTGATTGGCGATTCTACCATGGCCAATAAAGAAAAACCCGATGAAAACCCAGAACATGGCTGGGGACAAGTATTAGCACCTTTTTTTAATGATAATATAACAGTTGTAAATAAAGCTGTAAACGGTAGAAGCAGCCGCAGTTTTATAAACGAAAAACGTTGGGATTCAATTGATAAAGTATTAAAACCGGGCGATTATGTTTTTATACAATTTGGTCATAATGACGAAAAAATTGCCGATTCTACTCGTTTTACAAATCCGCATACGGCTTACCGGTATAATTTAATTCGGTTTGTAAATGAGGCTAGAGCCAAAGGGGCGATCCCCATTTTATTCTCTTCCATAGCCCGAAGAAGTTTTAATGAGCAAGGTGTTTTGATTCCAACTCACGGCGATTATCCCATGGAAACCCGCTTGGTTGCCCAGGAATATAAAGTGCCATTTATCGATTTAGAGTACTATTCCGAATTATTGGAAAACTCTTATGGACCAGAGAAATCAAAAAAATTGCACTTGCATTATAAAGCTGGAGAAGTTCCGTATTATCCAAAAGATAAGGACGATGACACGCATCTTTCTTTAAAAGGAGCCAATGAAATTGCAGGAATTGCTGTAAATAAAATTCGATTATTGAATGATCCTTTGGTCGAAAAATTAAAAAATTCGATTAAAAAATAACCTACTATTTTGGGTTTAAAAGGAATGAAATTTTACTATAGCAGTATGCCACAGGACAGTTTAATTGTTTTTATTGAATAGATTTGAAAG
>CAILTC010000205.1 GCA_903837025.1 uncultured Bacteroidota bacterium
CCAGAGAAACTTGAAAAACAGATTGATTTTCTATTAAAAAATAAACTGCCTTTTACTTTTTCCTTCTACGAATGCATTGATGAAGCAGGTAATTCAATGAATAAAAGAGTTGAAGCGCCGATCAATCTTTCTTATCAACAGTTGTTCTTCTGTAATTATGTTGGCAATCTCACCGGGATTTATGATGTGAATTATTTTGGTAAAATCAGTATTTCTTCCATCCGAAAACGTCAAGATTGGATGCTATGGCTTACGATTCTCAAAAAGACACAAACAGCACAAGCCATTCCGGAAAGTTTAGCTTATTATCGAATAAGAGAAAACTCAATATCGGCCTCAAAATTCGATTTACTCAAGCATAATTTTGCTGTTTACAGGATTTTTCATGGGTTTAATTTGGTTGTTTCCTTAGCGTGTATGACCGTCTTTTTATTCACACAATTAATAATTAAACCACGGTATATCAAGGTAATTAAAGCGTAGATTTAAACTGTTTCAATTTTCCACTTTTGCTTCGTTCTAAGACATCTTTTCTATTAAATGAAAAAGTCAACCCTTTTTCTAAATAAAGGGCAATTGCATCTTCAATTTTCTTTATTTGTGCCAAATTTAACTCAGTTTCGCTTACATATTCAATCTCAAAAGTATCTATTTTGATTTGCTTTATCACAAACTCTTTTACATTTCCGTCATCTTCAATAATGCTTTTCGTGACATAATAAAAAGTCAATCCAGGCGATTTTTTCCCACTTGGCAAAAGTGCAGTATCATTCGTCCGACCGATTAATTTTTTTAGTATAGGTTTTTTCAATGTGCTTTTTTCATCCAAAATTCCAATATCGCCTATTTCATATCGAATAAAAGGATGTGCTTTATTATACAAAGAAGTGATAACGATTCGTCCTTCTTTCCCGTAGGGTAAAACATTATTTTCATCATCCAATATTTCTACAAATAGCGTTTCAGAATTGATTTGCCATTCGCCTTCCTGATTTTCGAAAGCTATTAAATCTAGTTCCGAAGCCCCGTATTCATTGACAACAGGAATGCCAAATTGTTTTTCTAAAAGGATTCTATCGTCTTCAAAAAGCATTTCCGATGTAACAACACACACTTTCAAAGAGGGGCAAATTGTTTTTAGAACTCTATTTTTTTGTTCTAAAAATTTGGCAAACAAAACAATCGAACTCGTGTAACCGTTGATATAATCGAATTTTTTAGATTTAAATTTTTGTAAAAAACCTTCTAAAACCACATCCGATAAATCAAAAATCGGAAACCGAAACCGATTACTAAGAAAATCTTTAAAGCGCTCTTTTTTATTCCCTATAAAATCCAACGGAATTCCATAAAAACGAGCTTGATAGGAATGATTAAAATCAATATCAAACCAGCCAAAACGATATATATTGGATGCCCAAGTCAAGGCGTGCGAATAGTTGTCTTTGGCAAAAACAAAAGGATCACCGCTTGAACCCGAAGTTTTATTGATGTATACGTTTTTCGAAGAATACCCTTTTGACAGTCTTTCTTGCAAAGGTTTTTGGAGGTTTTTTTTGTTTAAAATGGGTAAATCATTCCAATTTCCGAAAGATTTTAAAGCCATTAATTCCTGATAAAAAGGATTATTTTGCAAATGAAAGCGTACAATTTCATTTTTTTTATTTTCAAGGAAAACTTCGTATTCTTTCTCGGAAAGCGTCACAATTTTACGCAATTCGGCCTTTGCTTTCTTTATTGGAAAACCATTTATTTGTAGTGATAAATCGAAAAGTGGAACCATTTAAGCTACTTTTTGAATGTTAAATCGTTTGATAGACTGCAATTCCTGTCTTTTGTTTTCTGTACCTTCTTCAATGTCAAAATCATCTTGAAGACCCAACCAAAATTTAGCCGAATTTCCAAAATATTGACTTAATCGCAAAGCGGTATCAGCTGTTATTCTTCGATTACCTTTGATAATTTCAGAAATTCTGGTTTGCGGAATTTTCAAATCTTTACACAATCTATAGGAAGTTATTTCTAAAGGAATGAGAAATTCTTCAAGTAAAATTTCACCAGGATGTATGTTTTTTAGCTTTTCCATAGTTTTAGTTTTTAATGATAATCAACAATTTCGACATTCGTTGCGTTTGCATTTTCCCAAATAAAAATAATACACCATTGGTTGTTAATTCGAATGCTGTAGTACTCTTTCAGGTTCCCACTTAATTTTTCTAATCTATTGGAAGGAGGAATTATTAAATCGCCTAAATCTAGAGAGTTATGGAGCATTCTCAGTTTTCTTCGGGCAATTTGTTGTATTTCTACAGAAGGCTTTTTTTCAATAATTCCGTTCCAAATTTTTTCTGTTTCTTTTGATCCAAATGAAATTATCATACCTTTTGCGTTACTAACGTCAAAAGTAAGTAAAAAAAATTATTATTTCAAGTTAAAACAGACTATTTTTGCGGTTCATAACTAATAACTACACCATGACAATTTTACTATTGGGTTCAGGAGGAAGAGAACATGCTTTTGCTTGGAAAATGATTCAAAGTCCACTTTGCGACAAACTATTTGTAGCTCCGGGAAATGCCGGAACTGCTTCAATAGCCCATAATGTTGACATTAGCCCAACGGATTTTGATGCATTAAAAGCATTTGTTCTTCAGGAAAAAGTGGCAATGGTAGTTGTTGGTCCCGAAGATCCATTGGTAAAAGGGATTTTCGATTTCTTTAAAAATGACGAAAATTTAAAAGATATTCCGGTTATTGGTCCATCTAAACTTGGAGCACAACTTGAAGGAAGTAAAGAATTTGCTAAAGAATTCTTGATGAAACATAATATTCCAACTGCAGCTTATGATAGTTTTACTGCCGAAACTGTAGAAAAAGGATGTGATTTTCTTGAAACTTTACAACCTCCGTATGTTTTAAAAGCAGACGGATTGGCAGCAGGTAAAGGAGTTTTGATTATTCATGATTTGGCGGAAGCCAAGGACGAATTAAGAAATATGTTGGTGCACGAAAAATTTGGTGCAGCAAGTTCAAAAGTGGTAATTGAAGAATTTCTTGACGGAATCGAATTAAGTTGTTTCGTTCTGACTGACGGGAAAAACTATAAAATATTACCAACGGCCAAAGATTACAAACGCATTGGCGAAGGCGACACCGGATTGAATACAGGTGGAATGGGAGCAGTTTCTCCGGTTCCTTATGTTGACGCTGTTTTGATGGAAAAAATTGAAACTCGCATTGTAAAACCAACAATTGAAGGTTTTCAGAAAGACGGAATCGAATACAAAGGATTTGTTTTTATTGGTTTGATTAACGTAAATAACGAACCAATCGTGATTGAGTACAACGTGAGAATGGGCGATCCTGAAACCGAAGTTGTCGTTCCAAGATTAAAAACAGACTTGGTAGAATTATTTTTGGCTACAGCCAATGAAAAACTTGACGAAATTTCACTAGAAGTTGATGAAAGAAGCGCCACAACAATAATGGTTGTTTCTGGTGGTTATCCGGAAGATTTTGAGAAAGGAAAAGTGATCACAGGATTAGAAAATATTTCCGATTCTATCGTTTTTCACGCAGGAACAAAACTAGATAACGGGAATGTGGTTTCAAACGGAGGAAGAGTTTTGGCAGTGACTTCTTATGGAAATGATTTTCAAGAGGCCATAAAAAAATCTTATCAAAACATAGAAAAACTAAATTTTGATAAGATGTATTTTAGAAAAGATATTGGCTTCGACTTACTTTAAGAAAGAATGAGCCGTTGTATCTTGGTTTTCTTCACCGTTATTTTCTTGTATAATCAATTGTTTACACCAATAAACGATAGCAGCAGCACAGATAATCATAAAAATCCAGTTGATTGCATTTGCAGCAAACCAGCTTTTAAGCTCTAGCGCTCTTAGAAAATTGTGTAGTGCGAAAAAAATGTTTTCAAATAACCATTGAATTCCATCAAAAAATGTTTTCATCTTTGTACAAGTATTATATTTACAGTCACAAAAGTATAAAATATCCTTATGATAACAAGTGTTTTTAAAAAATACACACCAATAAATTTAATTTTTGTTATAATTTTATTACTGGTTTTCTTTTTAATCTATCAATTTCAAGATTTGTCTTGGACAAATTCGGCTATTTCAATTTTAAAAAAAACGGCACTATTCTTCATTTTGCTTGGATCTGTTTTTCTAACAGATTTTATTGTAAAGAAAAATGGAATGTGCAAAGACAGTACCTACACAATATTTTTCTTTTTTTTATTTTTCCTTTTTTTTCCTTCGGTACTTAATAACACAAACTTAATTGTTTCTAATTTATTTGTTTTGTTAGCCCTTCGTAGATTAGTTTCTCTGCAATCGTTAAAAGCTTCCAAAGAGAAAATTTTCGATGCTTCATTGTGGATTTTTCTGGCATCATTATTCTATTTTTGGAGTATTCTGTTTATAATACTAGTTTTTATTTCTATAATTTTTCATGTCGCAAGGGATTATAGAAACTGGGTATTGCCTTTTATTGCTTTTTTTGTTGCGGGTATAATCTCTGTATTTTTTTCGATGATTTTATATAATAATGCTTTTGGATTCATAAATACAAATGTAGTTATGAATTTTAAAATCGACTATTTTAAAAATAATTATCAAAATATGGCATTGTCAATTTACGCGACTGTTGTTTTATTTTTTGTTGTTTCTATGTTTATTTCATTGTCAAATAAACCCCAAGTTTTACATACTTCATTCAAAAAAATTATCGGCTTCTTTTTTATTGGAGTTTTGATTTTTGTAGTTTCTTCTAATAAAAGCAATGATTTATTGTTGTTTACCATGGCACCATTATCAATAATGGCAACAAGTCACATTGAGACAAAACAACTTAAATTAAAACAAGAAATGGTTCTATTTGTGCTTATCGCCTGTAGTTTGTTTGCATTTTTCTCTCAATTATAATTTATTTCCATAGGCCAAATCACCAGCATCGCCCAATCCTGGAACGATGTATTTCTTGTCATTTAATTTTTCGTCTAAAGTGGCCACCCATAGATGACAGGAATCTGGCAAATGTTCCTCAAGATAGGCAATGCCTTCTGGAGCAGCAATAATTACGGCGATATGAATTTCTTTTGGTAAACCTTTTTGCATTAGTTTATTAAAAACGGCCACCATTGATTGTCCAGTGGCAAGCATAGGATCAATCAAGAGCAAAGTCTTATTTTCGATATTAGGAACCGCTTGATATTCGACTAAAATATCAAAATAGTCATCCTTGTTGGGATGATGTCTGTAAGCCGAAACAAAACCATTTTCGGCGCTATCAAAATAATTTAAAAAACCCAAATGCAGCGGCAATCCAGCGCGAAGAATAGAACATAAAACCAATTGGTCTTCTATTTCAGTGGTTTTTTTGATACCAATCGGAGTTTGAATAGCTACATTTCTATACTGTAAATCTTTGCTTAATTCATAAGCCATTATTTCGCCAATACGTTCGATATTTCTTCGAAAACGCATGCTGTCGTGCTGAATAGTTACATTTCTAATTTGGCCTAGAAAATGATTGAGAATGCTATTTTCCTCCGATAAATAATGTGTTTTCATATTTTAATTTTTGAGATTAAACTTCCAACTATTTTAGTAGACAATAAAAGTATAAAAAGTATCTTTGTCTTTTAAAATAAAAGATATGTTTTCTAAATTAGCTTATTCCGTATTCGAACAAAGTATTCAAGATTATCATTTGTTTGATAATGTAGACCAACCTATAAATAATCCTTTTCCGAAGGAGAAAATTGAGCATTTATTGTATCTAAAAAACTGGATTGACACCGTTCAATGGCATTTTGAAGATATTATTCGGGATCCCAATATTGATCCTGTTGCGGCATTAACTTTGAAAAGAAGAATCGATGCTTCTAATCAAGAACGTACCGATATGGTAGAATATATTGATGGCTATTTTATTCAAAAATATGCTCATGTTGCCGTGAAAGAGAATGCAAAAATCAATTCGGAAAGTCCTGCTTGGGCCTTTGACAGATTGTCTATTTTAGCTTTGAAAATTCATCACATGAATGAAGAAGCTACTCGTGCAGACGCTTCGCAAGATCATAGAGATAAATGCCAAGCTAAATTAAATGTTTTATTGGAACAAAGAACCGATTTGTCAACCGCTATCGAAGATTTGTTGAAAGACATTGAAAATGGAGATAAATTTATGAAAGCGTACAAACAAATGAAAATGTACAATGACGATGATTTGAATCCGGTTTTGTACCAGAATAAGTAATAATTTTCAAATTAAATTTGTCAAATAAAATTCAACATATTGCCGTCATGAGACTTTCTGCAATGGGAGATGTCGCCATGACGGTTCCTGTTTTAAGAGCTTTTGCTGCACAATACCCAAAGATTAAAATAACGGTAATTTCGGTTCCGTTTTTTAAACCTTTTTTTGAAGAACTTCCAAACGTTACTTTCTTTGCTTTTGACAGTAAAAATCGCCACAAAGGAGTCGTTGGCTTATTGCGATTATTTCAAGATTTGAAAGGACTAAACATCGACGCTTTTGCCGATTTACATAATGTTTTGCGTTCGAAATTTCTCCGGAAACTTTTTGGGTTTTCCGGAAAATTAACTGCTTATGTCGATAAAGGTAGAGCCGATAAAGCCGCACTAACGCGTGCCGAAAACAAAATTTTCAAACCAGCGGTAACCATGTTCCAAAGGCATTCTAACGTATTTGAAGAATTGGGATTCCCTGTAGATTTATCAAACCCTACATTTCCAGCCCAACAAGATTTAGTTGCTGAAATCATTGGTTTTACGGGAGAAAAAAACCAAAAATGGATTGGTATTGCGCCTTTCGCCCAATATGATTCTAAAGTATATCCTTTCGATCTCATGCAAGAAGTTATCGATACATTAGCCCAAGATGATGCCTATAAAATTTTTCTTTTTGGTGGTGGAAAAAAGGAAATTGAACGATTAAATTCACTTTCAAATCATAGAAAAAACGTCATTAATAGTGCCGGAAAACTAAGTTTTAAGCAGGAATTGCAACTTATAAGCCATCTTGATCTTATGCTTTCTATGGATTCCGGAAATGCTCATATTGCCGCAATGTTTGGTGTAAAAGTCATTACACTTTGGGGAGCGACACATCCTTTTGCCGGATTTTCCCCTTTTAATCAGCCATTAGAAAACGCTTTGGTTTCGGATAGAAATTTGTTTCCAAAATTACCGACTTCGGTTTACGGAAATAAAAAAGTGGAAGGCTATGAAAGTGCCATGCGAACGATTTTACCTCAAAATGTAGTTGATAAAATCACGACTTCTCTAAAATAGAACGGGATTAAAAAGCTGTTTTAACTACAAATAAATTTTTTCATCCTGACATCGCTTCAGAATATAGCTTTTTAAATTCGAAATAGTTGCAGGATAATCGGGTGAATCATAACCAAAACGCTCGTGTTCAGTCTGTTCTTTTTCGATCGCATTGCAGCCTTTGATGACTTCTTTGAGCATATCGAGCATTGCCATTTCTTTGTTATTCGATTTTTGAAATTTGAATTCCACCATTTCATCTTGCAATTCTTCGCAATAGTCCAATAGTTTTGCAACTTCTGGTTCGTCTAGAAGAGAAGGATTGTTTCTGAATATTTCTCGGATTGATTTCATAAATAAAATAGTTTGCAGTCGCAGTTTTCAGTTTTGCACCGCTGAAGACTGCGACTGTAATCTAAACTGCCTTCTGATTAAACATCATCATAATCTACAACAATTTCTGCAGATGTAGGATGCGCTTGGCAAGTAAGAATTAAACCATCGGCTATTTCGCTATCCGTAAGAATGGAGTTTTTTGTCATTTCGGCTGAACCTGATTTAATGCGAGCTAAACAGCTACTGCAGATTCCGCCTTGGCAAGAATAGGGTGCATCAACACCTTGTTTCAGAGCCGCGTCGAGAATGGTTTGTTTTTGTGACATTTCGAAAGTCGTTTCCTCATCATCAACCATAATGGTAATTTTGGTGTGACCTTCTAGTGATTTTTCGATTTTATTTTCGACAGCAGAACTCGAGAATAATTCAAATTTAATGTTCTTTTCGGTAATGTTATGTGCTGCTAAAACTGTTGAAACGGTGTTGATCATTTCTTCGGGCCCACATAAATAAAACTTGTCGAATTCTAATTCCTTGTGTTTGTTATTTAACACAAAATTGACGATAGACTTATCGATTCGACCAAATAATTCGCCATCGGCTTTGGCCTGGCTGAAAACATATTGAACAAATAATCGACCTGTATATTGAGAATGTAAGTCGTGTAATTCTTGATGAAAGATAGTTTCTTCGGGCGTTTTATTTCCGTAAACCAAAACAAAAGTACTTCGTGGCTCACTTTTCAAAACCGATTTCAGAATAGAAATTGCTGGTGTAATTCCGCTTCCAGCTACAAAAGCAGCATAGTTTTTTTGACGATCCGCTAGTGGTTCGAAGGTAAATTTCCCTTCTGGTTTCCCCACTTCAAGAACATCGCCTGCCTTTAGTTTTGTATTGGCAAATTGCGAAAAAGCACCATTTTTTACTGCTTTGACAGCAATTCGTAATTCGCCACTTTCGGGCGATGAACAGATAGAATAGGCACGACGAATTTCTTTTCCGTCCAATGTCAATCTTAAATTTACATATTGACCGGCTACAAAAGTATAATTCGGTTTTAATTCTTCGGGAACGTTAAAAAGGATTGAAACCGCAGAAGGAGTTTCGCGGGTTATTTCTTTTATGACCAATTTCTTGAATGATGGCATGAGATAATTTTTTTACAAAAATAGGAAATGGCAAATAAATTGAACTTATATATTGGAAAATATTTTTAATCGTAACATTTTCTTATTTTTATCAAATAATACAAAAACCTCAATCAGCATGATTAAAAAATTCCTTTACCTCGAATGGAAATCATTTACCAGATCGGCCTCTTTTGGGACTAATCTAGCATTCAAAATATTAATAGGCTTTGTGATTGTGATGTACGCGGGCTTATTATTAGCAGCAGGAATTGGGGTTTTTTATGGATTGAAAGAAAAACATTTAGATCCGTTGCATGAGGTTAATAAATTCTTGACTTATTATTTTTTAGTTGGTATTGCCATGCGATTAGTTATGCAAAAAATCCCCGTGCTTAATATTCGTCCTTTGTTGGTTTTACCAATTAAGAAACCGATAATGGTTCATTTTTCTTTGGGAAAAACGGTCTTGTCTCCTCCTAATTTGCTTCAAGCTTTCTTCTTTTTGCCGTTTTCGATTATTCTACTGGTTGAAGGTTACGATATTTTGGGAGTTATTCTTTGGCATGTATCGATGATGGCATTGGTTTATAGCAACAATTTCTTGAATATTATTTTGAATAATAAAGACAATTTGTTTGTCGTTTTTCTAGGAATTGCAGCTATTCTTGGCGGATGTCACTATTATGGAGTTTTCAATATTACGGATTATACAGTAGTATTTTTTGATGGATTGTTTACTTCAAAAGGACTGTTTTTGCTTCCTGTTTTGGTTTTGATTGGCTTGTATTATTACACTTTCAATTATTTCAAAAGTGAATTATATCTTGATGCAGGACTTTCGACCAAACATGAAATCGCCAAAACCGAAAATCTAACCTGGTTAAACCAATTTGGATCATTAGGGACCTTCCTCAAAAATGACATTAAACTCATCAAACGGAACAAGCGGTCAAGAAACACGATTCTGATGAGCTTTTTGTTTTTATTCTATGGGCTGATTTTTTTCAAAGCCAATTCCCATCAGCCAGAAGTGATGCGAATTTTTGCAGGGATTTTTGTTTCGGGCGGATTTTTATTCACCTTCGGACAGTTTGTACCAAGTTGGGATAGTGCTTATTACCAGTTGATGATGACGCAAAATATTTCCTATAAAGGTTATTTGAACTCAAAATGGTGGCTTGTAGTTATCGCCACATTTATTTCGACCCTTTTGGCTTCGTTTTATTTGTATTACGGATGGCAAGTTTATCTTACGATTGTTGTCGGGGCGATTTATAATATTGGTGTCAATTCGCACTTGGTTTTGCTTGGCGGCGCTTATACGAAAACCCCAATAGATTTGGCTTCCAGCAAAGGCGCTTTTGGAGATAAAAAGGCTTTTAATGTAAATACAATGCTAATTTCGTTACCAAAATTGTTCTTGCCAGTTTTACTCTATTGGGCAGGTTCTTCTATAATGAATGCTAATTTAGGACTATTATTTGTAGCTATTGCTGGCGTTTTAGGTTTTGCTTTAAGAGACAAAGTATTTTCATTAATCGAAAAAATATACAAAACTGAGAAATACAAAACCATCGCAGCATACAAACAACAATCGTAATTCGTACAGACGCGATTCATCGCGACTCTAATAAAAAAATCAAAATGATAAACGTACACCATCTTTCAAAAACCTACAATGGCACCACCGTTCTTAAAATAGAAAATCTAGAAATCCCAAAAGGACAAAGTTTTGGTCTTGTGGGGAATAATGGAGCAGGGAAATCCACTTTTTTCAGTTTGGCTTTAGATTTGATTCTGCCATCAACGGGACATATTATCAACAACGGATTTCAGGTAAATACCAGTGAAAACTGGAAACCTTTTACCGCTTCGTTTCTTGACGAAAGTTTCTTGATTGGCTATTTGACACCCGAAGAATATTTTTATTTTATTGGCGATTTACGTAATCAAAACAAAGCCGATGTAGATGCTTTATTAGTCAAACACGAAGAATTTTTTAATGGTGAAATTCTGAAAAACAAAAAATATTTGCGTGATTTATCCAAGGGAAACCAAAAGAAAGTAGGGATTATTGCCACGCTTATTGGCAATCCCGAATTGGTTATTCTTGATGAACCTTTTGCTAATTTGGATCCAACAACGGTAAGTAGATTAAAAAAAATCATCAAAGAACTTGCCGAAAACACCGATGTTACCGTTTTGGTTTCGAGCCATGATTTGCAACACACAGTTGAGGTTTGCAACCGAATTGTTGTTCTAAACAAAGGCGAAGTCGTAAAGGACATTCAAACCTCAAAGGAAACCTTGCAGGAATTGGAAGCGTTTTTTGCAGTTTAAATTTCCATATTTAAAAAAGAAACGTATTTTTACCAGTCATTATACTAAAACTTTGTTTTAAAAGTTAAATGATTAAAAAGGCTACCATTGAAAACCAATACGTATAAATACACATTTATTTTAGGATTCTTATTTTTCTTGATAGCTTGTTCTACTAGGAAAGACACTTTTTTGGCTAGAAATTCTCACGCATTAAGCACAGAATACAATATTTTATTTAATGGCCAAATCGGTTTAGACAAAGGAATAAAAGGCATTGAGTCTAAAAATAAAGATAATTTTTGGAAAATATTGCCAATAGAAAAAATGCAATTTATTGAAGATAATTCGGCTAATGCTAAACCCAAAAACACTGATTTAGATCTCGCCGAAGCCAAAGCGACAAAGGCCATTCAAAAACATTCCATGAATATTGACGGTAGAGAAAGAAATAGTCAAATGGATGAAGCCTATTTATTGCTAGGAAAAGCGAGGTATTATGATCAAAGATTCATTCCTGCATTAGATGCTTTCAATTATATTTTGTACAAATACTCGGATAGCGACAAGATTTATGAGGCTAAAATTTGGCGCGAAAAAACCAATATGCGCTTGGGTAATGAGGAACGAGTTATAAAAAACATTAGCAAACTTCTAGACGAGAAAAAACTAAAAAAACAAGTAGTTGCAAATGCCAATGCTTTGTTATCGGAAGCATTTTTGAATCTTGAACAAACGGATAGCGCTGTCGCAAAATTAAAAATCGCTGAAAAATTTACTGGGATAAATGCAGAAAGAGCTCGATATCGTTTTATCTTGGGACAATTGTATCAAGAATTAAATCAAAAAGAGAATGCTTTAAGCAGCTATCAATCGGTGATTGCTATGAATAGAAAATCGAGTAGAGAATTTGTTATTCAGGCTTATGCAAAAAAAGCACAATTATTTGATTATGCAAATGGCGATACCAATGCTTTTATAAAAACATTTGAAAAACTGGTCGCCGATAGAGAAAATAGACCTTTTTTGGGTGTGATATATTATGAAATGGGTGTGTTTTATGACAAACGCAACGACCAAAAATTGGCTTATAAATATTACAATCTTTCTCTAAAAAGAAAATCAACCGATGCTTATTTAATAGCTTCGGATTATAGAAATTTAGGAAATATGCACTTTAAAAAAGCGGAATATTCTCTTGCCGCTAAATATTATGACAGTACATTAGTTAAGCTAGAAGCTAAAACAAGAGAATATATTCACATTAAAAAAGTTCGAAAAGATTTAGATGAAGTAATCGAATATGAACTTGTTGCAAAAACTAATGACAGTATATTGAAGGTTGTTTCTATGTCGGAAGCGAACAGAGTTTTATATTTTAAAGAGTATATCGAAAAACTAAAAAAAGAGGATATTGCCAAGAAGATTTTAGAAGATAAAGAAAAACAAAGACTAGAAAATATTGCAAGAAATAGTAAAGGTTCTCCAACTGACAACGCTCTAGGCGCACAAGCACCAGGAAAAGCAATCAAGAAAACCGCATCAGGGCCACCTACAATTGCAGACGCTTCGAACAATGCTGCAGCAAGTGCTTTCTACTTCTATAACCCCACAACAGTGGCTTATGGTAAAGTTGAATTCAAAAAAAATTGGGGTGATAGAGCTTTAAATGGGAATTGGAGACAACAAACCAATGCAATTAACCCAAGCGCTACCGATACAATTAACAAAAACATTCCATTGGATGAAACCAAGTTAGCAGAAAGTAAAATACCCGAAAAATACACCGCCGATTTTTATTTAAAACAAATTCCGAAATCCCAGTTGGAAATAGATAATATCACCAAAGAACGTGACGTTGCTTATTATGAACTTGGAGTTATTTATAAAGAAAAATTTAAAGAATATAAATTAGCTGCTGACAAACTTGAACAGCTATTACAGAATAATCCAGAAGAAAAATTGGTTGCTCCAGCCATGTATAATTTGTATAAAATATACCAAATTTCGGATTTTTATAAGGCAGAGCTGATGAAAGCTAGAATTTCGAGTCAGTTTCCGAATTCGCGTTATGCCCAAATAATAAACAATGCAAATCCTGCCGATGCTCTTGAAAAAGGAAGTCCCGAAAATGTATATTATAAGTGGTATAAATTGTATCAAGGCGAACAATTCACTACGGTTTTTGGAGCTATTGACGGATTGATTAATCAGTTTTCTGGAGATGAAATTGTATCTAAATTCGAATTGCTAAAAGCAAATACCATAGGAAAACTAAAAGGTTTAGTAGCCTACAAAAAAGCGATGCAACACGTTGCTGATATGTATCCAAAAAGCGACGAGGGGAAACAGGCTAAAGAAATTCTGACTACACAAATCCCGTCTTTAGAAAAAATGAGTTTTGATCCGATTGATAATAAAAATTGGAAAATTCTTTATAAAGTTGCCGATTTAGAAGCTAAAAGTGCTGCCGATTTACAAATTAAAATTAGTAAGTTATTTGGCAATGAAATCTTTAAAGAATTATCTTTTTCTTGTGATAATTATACGGATAATGAAAGTTTCATAATGATTCAAGGTATAAATTCAGAAGTATATGCAAAATCAATAGTAGGTGTATTAAAAGATAAATATAAAATACAAGAACCTGCTATTATAATTTCTGATGAAAACTATATTGTGTTACAAATCAAGAAAAATCTTATTGAGTATTTGTCGCCAGAAAGGTTAAAAATAGTTCCTATTCAACCTGCAGCGCCTCAGACAATAAATACAAAACAAGAACCTTTAAAACCAGATGTGCCATCGGATAGGTTTGCTCCACCAATTCAAAATCCGAATGATCAAGACCAGATAAATCCAAACCCTAATTTACCTAATAAACCCTAATTATGTTTGATTCAAAACCAAAGAAATATACCGAACTTTTAGGGAAAACAAATAGAATTGTTGAGGGAACCTTGATAAAAGGGGATATTATTTCGCAAGCTGACTTTCGATTAGACGGTGAATTAATAGGGAATTTTCAGTCTAAAGGAAAAATTGTAATAGGACCAGCAGGAAGTGTTACGGGAGATATTGTATGTAAAAATGCAGATATTGAAGGAAAATTTAATGGTAAGATTCAGGTTTTCGAGGTGCTAAACGTAAAATCAAAAGCCATTATTCATGGTGAAGTAACGGTAGGAAAATTATCAGTAGAACCCGGCGCCGATTTCAGTGCTTCTTGCAGTATGAAGATCAACACAAAAAACCACATTGGCAATGACGGACAACCAAAACCAGAAGAAGCAAACCAATAAATGGCTTGCTTTTATTAATATTCCCATACAAATGGGAGTCATCATTTTTTTGTTCTCTTATTTAGGAAATTGGCTGGATGGGAAATACCCCAATTCATACCATGTATTCGTCAAAATTCTAACATTGATTGGAGTTGCTATTGCCTTTTATAACTTAAATAGGCAACTTAAAGATATCAATAAATTATTATAAACCCAAAATGGATTTAAAAAAATACCAACCTTTGCTCGAGATTATGACAATTTCGATTTTGGTTTATGGAATACACAAATTATTTTTCATCCTGAATGGAGCCAATCCTAAACTTCAAAATTTTCATTTCCCAATAGAATTAATCTACGGGTTTTTCCTAATTTGCTCCTTAATTATTATTCTGATACTCCTTAAAATTAAGGAAAAAAATATTGACAATGTTGGTTATGCTTTTTTATTGGTAACCTGCATCAAGTTAGCAATTTCTTATGTGGTTTTGTATCCAATTATGCATTCGGGAAATATAAATGTGAATGCTGAAAAAATTGATTTTTTTATCATTTTCGCTTTGTTTTTAACAATTGAGACCGTTGTAACTATTAGAATATTAAACAATAAGCAATAAATGACAACAAAAACGTCAATTACGGCAAATTTTTTCATTTATTGCTTTTGGCATATTAATTTATAATGTACCTTTGCACCCAATTTCAGAAAGTAAAAATTAAGATATATAACAGATATGGTGATTTCAAACAAACCACTTAGATTTATAATAGCAATTTTAATAGCGTGTATGCCAATAGTTGGCTTTGCTAATGCAGCAACCGAAACTACGCCAACACAAACTGAAACAACTGCAGTTGCAGCAGAAAATGCTCCAAAAGTAGTTGATGAAAAATTGGATATTAAAGAAAAAATAGCCGAGAAAAAAGCACACCACGTTCTTGATGCTCACGAATTTTCTTTATTTGAAGATGAAGCAACGCACACTTATTACGGTTTTCCATTGCCAATCATTCTTTGGGATAATGGAGTTCAATTTTTTTCTTCTTCTAAATTCAATCACGGAGAATCGGTTGCAGAATCAAATGGAAATTTTTATAAATTAGGTCACAACGAAAAAATTTATAAAACGGATTCGGCTGGAACCATGACTGGTGAAGAACATCATCCAACTAATGTTCAGGTTTTAGATTTTTCTATTACCAAAAATGTTTTTACAATGATGATTGTTGCTCTTTTAATGTTTTTATTGTTTTCAGGCTTAGCAAAATCATATTCTAAAAACGGAAGTATTGCTTCAGGAGCAGGACGTTTTTTTGAACCAATTGTTTTGTATGTTCGTGATGAAATAGCCATTCCAAATATTGGTGAGAAACATTACAAACGTTACATGAGTTTCTTATTGACAATATTTTTCTTTATCTGGTTCTTAAATATTTTCGGATTAACGCCGCTAGGAATCAATGTTACCGGAAACATAGCTATTACAGCAGGTCTAGGAATAGTTACCTTTATTATTACAACATTTACAGCAAATAAAAATTATTGGGGACACATTTTCTGGATGCCAGGGGTGCCAACTCCAATGAAAATAATATTAGCGCCAATCGAATTGTTGGGAATATTCATCAAGCCTTTTGCATTAATGATTCGTCTTTATGCGAATATGATTGCGGGACACATCGTAGTGATGAGTTTACTTGCTTTAATCTTTATTTTCAAAAATATTGGTATGGGGGCATTTTCATTGATATTAACATTTATAATATCAATTATCGAAATATTAGTTGCAGCATTGCAGGCTTATATTTTCACCATGTTAGCCGCTTTGTATTTTGGTTCAGCAGTAG
>CAILTC010000206.1 GCA_903837025.1 uncultured Bacteroidota bacterium
GCAATAAGCGGACATAATTTCTTGAATAAATTGTGAAACTTGGTCGATGAAAACTTCGACCATGTCCGCAACCTTTTCTTCATTCCCACGGCACATTTTATGAATTAATTGTAAGTCATATAATTGTATTGGAGGCAGATCTGAGTTTTGGGGCGATTTCATAATTGCTTGAATATGTGATGTGTACTATTTTTTGTATTGAATGAATCTTGTCAAATCTATTAAATAAAGACTAAAATTATTTAATAGATTGAGAATTTGACTCCAGATTTATCTAACGAAAGCTATATTTATGTTAATTTATATAACGGATTTAAAAAACGCTATAGTCTTTATTAAACCCTCATCTAATTCTATTTTAGGCGCCCATTTTAGTTCTTTTTTTGCAATAGAAATGTCTGGTTGGCGCATCATTGGATCGTCAGAAGGTAACGGTTTATAAATAATTTTCGAATTTGATCCTGTAAGTTTTATTATTTTTTCAGCAAGTTCAAGAATTGTAAATTCATTTGGATTTCCCATATTTACAGGGCCAATGAACTGATCTGGTGAAGCCATCATTTTTATCATTCCTTCTACTAAGTCGTCAACATATTGAAAACTTCTTGTTTGCTGTCCTTTGCCATAAACAGTAATATCTTGGTTTTGCAAAGCTTGAACGATAAAGTTAGAAACTACCCTTCCGTCATTTGGATCCATTCTTGGGCCATATGTATTGAATATTCGAATAATTTTTATTTTAACGTTATTCTGTTTATGATAATCGATAAACAAGGTTTCTGCACATCGTTTTCCTTCATCATAGCAAGAACGTTCTCCAATTGGATTAACGTGACCCCAATACGATTCTGGTTGAGGATGAACAAGAGGGTCGCCATAAACTTCACTTGTAGAAGCTTGCAATATTTTTGCGTTTATTCTTTTTGCGAGACCCAACATATTAATAGCTCCCATAACCGATGTCTTAATAGTTTTGATAGGATTGTGCTGGTAATGTATCGGGGAAGCAGGGCATGCAAGATTGTAAATTTCATCGGCTTCAATAAAGAAAGGAGCAGTAACATCATGCCTGATCAATTCAAAATAAGGATTGTCTAACAAGTGTAAAACGTTTTGTTTTTGCCCAGTAAAAAAATTATCGAGACAATAAACCTCATTACCTTCTTTTAATAAGCGTTCACATAGGTGTGAGCCAACAAAACCTGCACCACCCGTAATAAGTATTTTTTTACGTGTCATAATTTTTAATAAAAGTTGAATTAATTATTTTTAAGATTGGTCAACGATTTAATTAATTTAAGAAGAAGCGAGATTTTTTGTTGTATCAACTCCAATACAGAAATAATCAAATCCATGTTCTTTCATTTCGTTTTTATCATAAATATTACGACCGTCAAATATAGCAGGGCTGTTTAACAACTTACTAACGATTTTAAAGTTAGGAAATTTAAATTCTGGCCATTCTGTAAGAATAGCTAAACAATCTGCGTCAATTAAAGCTTCGTGTTGGTCATTATAATAAGAAATAGTGTCGCCAAAATGATGTTTTGCTTCTTCTAAAGCAACTGGGTCATATGCCTTAACTTTTGCGCCTGCTTCTAGTAATTTTTTAACTATTATTAAAGCGGGAGCTTCACGCATATCATCTGTTTGAGGTTTAAATGACAGCCCCCACAAAGCAATGGTTTTACCAACTAAATCTCCTTTGAAATATTTATTAATCTTATTAAAAATTACTAACTTTTGATCTTTGTTTACTTCCTCTACGGCTTTAAGAATTCGAAGTTCGTATTTGTACTCACTACCAGTTCTTATGAGTGCCTGTACATCTTTTGGAAAACATGATCCTCCATATCCAATTCCTGGGTAAATAAATTTGTTCCCAATTCGAGAATCAGAACCAATACCATTTCTTACCAAATTAATATCGGCTCCAACTATTTCACAAAGATTTGCGATATCATTTATAAAACTAATTTTTGTAGCAAGCATAGCATTTGCAGCATACTTTGTCATCTCAGCCGAAACAATATCCATAAAAATTAGTGGATGA
>CAILTC010000207.1 GCA_903837025.1 uncultured Bacteroidota bacterium
TGCTCCATCAAGAACATATTGAAAACCTTTAGCTTTACCCACTTTTTGGATAGACGCTCTTACTTTTTCGTAAATCGGTTTAGTAATATCTTCTTGTTTTTGTTGCAATTCTTTTTGAGCATTTTGACCAAAATCTTGGATTCTTTTTTGCATATCTTGAACTTCTTTTTGACGTTCTGCATTTATCGCTTCAGTTACAGTTGCTGATTCTGTATCGTATTTTTTCAATTTTGTTTGAAATTCTTCCGCCATTTTTTTATAATCAGCATCATAAGTTGCACTCAACTTTTCTAGTTGTTTTTGAGCGTCAAGCATAGCTGGTAATTTTGACATAATTTCGCTTACATTAACATGAGCTGTTTTTGCTTGTGCATGAATTTGGCTGGCTCCTAAAAAAAGTATTGCAGCGATTAATAAAGTTTTGATTTGTTTCATCATTTTAAAATTTAGTAATTAATTATTGTTTGAATTCTCTTTTATTATTTTAATGAATCTTTTGTCGCTTTTGCAGCTTCTCTTTCTTCTATGATTTTTTTTCTTTTTTCTTCCAATGCTTTTTTGCGATCTTCAATCATCTTTTTACGATCTTCAAGTATTTTGGCTCTAGCTTCAACTTGTTTTTGTTTTACATCTTCTAAAGCTGGTTTTGCAATAGCTTTAACTGAATCAGTTGTTATTGTTTTAACTTCTTCTTTTTTAACTGTTTCAGAAACCGTGCCAATTTTTTTAGCTTCTTTATTTTCTTGTAGCTGTTTTCTTTTGTCCTCGGCCGCTTTTTTAGTCTCTTCTATTGCTTTTTTACGATCTTCTAAAATTTTAGCTCTTGCATCAAGTTGTTTTTGTTTTGCCTCTGCTGCAGCTGTTTTAGCGACTTCTTTTTCGGTATCATTTGCAATTACCGTAGTTTTAGAAGTTGCAGGAACAGAACTTAATTTTTTAGCTTCTCTTTCTTCAATTATTTGTTTTCTTTTTTCTTCAGCCGCTTTTTTATTATCTTCAATAGCTTTTTTACGATCTTCTAAGATCTTAGCTCTTGCCTCAATTTGTTTTTGTTTGGCATCAGCTATAGCTGCTTTTGCTGCATCCTTTTCAGTATCACTACCAGTAGCAGCAGTTTTTGATGCTGTAGGAGCCACTCCAGTTTTTTTTGCTTCTCTATCAGATACAATCTGAAGTCTTTTATCTTCGGCAGCTTTTTTCTTTTCCTCTTGTAATAACTTTCTATCGGCAATAATTTTATCACGAGCCGCTTTTCTCTCATCTAATATTTTTTGTCTGCCTGCTAAAAGAGGATTAGCATCAGCTGCATCTTCTTTATTTTCCTTAGCTTCTTCTTCTTTTTGCTGTTTTTTAGTAAGCTGTTCTCTTTTTTCGGCACGAGTTATCACTCGGAGTACTTGATCACTTATATCAAATCTTTTTGCAGCAAAAAGCATGGTCATATCAGAAGTCTTATCAAATATAAAATCATATTTTTTGGCTTCAGAGATATCTTGTATCGCTGTGAATACTTGGTCTTGTATAGGCTTTGTTAAAAGTGATTTTTGAATCACCAAATCACCATTTGGACCAAATCTTTTTTGCTGATAATCTAACATTTCTACTTCAAGATACTTAATCTCAGTTTCTCTTTCTTCGATTAGTCCTTTTGTTAATAATGCTTTTTCTGCTTTAAGAGCATCTTTTAGTTTATTAATTTCAGTTTTCTTAGTTTCAATTTCTTGTTTCCACTTTTGGGCTTTTTGCTCTAATTGGTTTTGGGCTTCAGTATAAGAGGGTACATTTTGTAAAATATATTCCATATCAATATAGCCTATCTTTGTCCCTCTTGTTTGAGCCTGACTGGTAGTTGCTGCAAACAACGCTATAAATAGAAATAAAAATTGTTTTCTCATAACTTTATTGATTTAAGAATATTAAAGTTAATGTATTTAAAATTGTTGACCAATTATAAAATGGGTTTGCCATCCACTAGGTTTAGTTTGCCCTGGCAAGGTATCAAATCCATATCCAAAATCTATTCCTAGTAATCCAAATGCAGGCATAAAGACTCTCAATCCAGCTCCAGCCGAACGTTTCAGATCGAATGGGTTGTATGCAGAGAAGGAAGCTACTGCATTACCCGCTTCTAAAAAGGAAAGCGCATAAATAGATGCTGAAGATTTCAATGTTATTGGATAACGTAATTCTAATGAATATTTATTGTAAATCGTACCTCCAATTGCAACTCCTGTAGCATTTACAGGCGTTAAAGATCCGTTAGCATATCCTCTCAAACCTATAGTTTCTCTACCATCCATAGAATAAGTTGCCATACCATCACCACCTACATAATAGCGTTCAAAAGGAACAACTCCTCTATTTTGATTATAAGCTCCTAAGAAACCATATTCAGCCATAGATCGCAATACTAATTTACCATAAATTTTTGTGTACCAATCTGCTTTGAATTTTATTTTGTAATATTCTAACCAATCAAATTTTTTCTGATCCACTTTTGCAGGGTCTGCAACTGCTTCTGTCCAATTAGGTTGTCCTTTAACATTTACAGAAACTCCATTTGGTGTTAAATTAGTTGAAGATGGAATAGCAGTAACATAATCCCCAGTATTAACCATTATGCCGTTTGTACCTACATAAGCTACACCAGTATTTTGATATTTATAAGCTTGTTGATCGCCTAATGTAGCATAATTAGTTCCTGTAATTAAAGAATAAGGAAGTGTAAATTTGCCCGTTAAGCTAAATTCTGACCCGTACATTGGAAAAATAGGGTTGACACCTTTGTTACTTCTCGTTATTCCGATAGTATAGGCCAAGTTTCTTGAAGTACCATTTCCGAAGGTGAATAATCCGGTGTTGTAATTATGCAAATCATAATGTTGGTAACTCACGGCTTGAGATAATACAAAATAATCATCTGGCACGGTAAGCCTTTTTGCAAGTCCTACAGACATTGTCAATATGTTAAAGCTTTTGCTTTTATCAACTTGTTGCGTCTGATAATTATTTAAGTATTGTGTAGTATAAGATAGTGAAGTACTAAATTGTACTGGTTTTTTCTTTCCAAACCATGGTTCAGAAAAAGACAAACTATAGCTTTGAAA
>CAILTC010000208.1 GCA_903837025.1 uncultured Bacteroidota bacterium
ACTGGAAAAATAATTACTTTTACTCATCGTTTTTTGTCTTTTGCAAAACCAAATTACGATTTTAATTGAGAAGCCATTTTTATGGCTTCTTTTTTTTTACTTTTATCGGACAACAATGTATTAAATTATAATGTTTAATAATTGATCACCAAAAATTATGGAAGGGGAAAATAATATCGGTTTTTTCGAACCGAAAAATTTCATTTTGAGAGTACGCAAAATAGTTTGAGAAGCGGCTAAAAAAATAATTTTCTCTAACTTTAAAATAAAGACAAAAGTCCTGAATTTTATTTTTGAAAGAACCCGTAGAAATTTGTTTTAATAAATTAATCGAATTTTGAGTATGTATAGCTTGGCTATTCAGATGATGTTGGTTTACAAAAAAAGGTTTTTTGTTTTCTGAATTAGATGAAATAGTAGTTGAATATTGAGTATCAAAAACACTTCCGTTTAGAACACTGAGAAACAGGCCAAACAAAGTAGAGATAAAAATAATTTTCAATACATTTTTCATTCTTGCAATTTATTTCTTTTTAATCTCAATAAAAGCCTTTTCGTTGTTAATGTTATGGTAAGACTTTGGTCTACTTTCTATTTATTAGAGATTCATTACAATTAGAAAATCTTCATCTTAGTAAACAACTTTAAGAAAAATTTTATTTTAGTTTAACGATTAAGATATGGATGATACATTGTAAATGTCTAATTTTACAGAAATCTAAATTTTAAAATGAAACCCAATATTCCCATTTCAATATTAGAATTAGCCTTAATCACCCAAGATAGCGATGCAAGCAAAACATTAGAAAAGACAAAAGAAATTGCTCAACTCGCTGATAGTTTAGGATACAAACGCTTTTGGCTCGCCGAGCATCATAATATGGCACACGTAGCCAGTTCGGCTACCGTGGTTTTAATCGGTTACGTTGCCAGTCAAACTCAAAATATTCGAGTGGGTTCTGGAGGAATTATGTTACCCAATCATTCGCCGCTTATCGTTGCAGAACAGTTTGGTACATTAGCAATTATTTATCCTAATCGGATTGATTTAGGTTTAGGAAGAGCTCCCGGAACCGACACCCAAACGGCGCAAGCCATCCGGAAGGATTTCATTGAACAATCACAACTTTTTCCGCAAAATGTATCTGAACTTCAACACTATTTTTCGGTGGAAAATACAAAATCTAAAGTGCGTGCTTTCCCAGCCGAAGGTACTAATGTTCCCATTTGGATTTTAGGTTCGAGTATGGACAGTGCGGTTTTGGCTGCAGCCAAAGGATTACCGTATGCTTTTGCGGGGCATTTTGCTCCACGACAAATGCTACAGGCATTCGAATACTATCGGGATCATTTTCAAGCTTCCGAATTTTTAGACCATCCCAAAACAATGGCTTGCATCAATGCAATCGCTGCAGAAACGGATGCCGAAGCCGAGAAATTATCGACAAGTTTATATCAAATGTTTCAGAATTTGGTTCAAAATAATCGAAAACCTTTGCAACCGCCTGTTGATTCTTTGTCGGATTTAATGAATGGGATGAGTGAAGAAGCCCGTTTTCACGTGAATCAAATGACCGCTTGTTCGTTTGTGGGAAGCAAGGCTACATTAGCAGTTGAAATAAAGAAATTTATCGAATATTCACGTGTGGATGAATTGATGATTAGCAGTGCCATTTTTGATCATAATGATAAAATGAAAAGTTTGAGAATTATAAAAGAAGTGATGGATACAATTAATGCTGACGAATTACAATAGCATATTGGCACAGTCCTTGCATGTACTTTAAATGATTTCTTTACCGTTATTTTTTGTCTTAAGCTTTTCGCCACGACTGAAAAAGGTGTAAATTATATAAAATTTTATCTCAATTTAGTAACATAAAATGATTTAAAAAGAATGAATTTTGAATTAGCATAAATTTCTTAAAGACATTAATGATAAAAACATTTTTTATTATTTTTATTTACAAATATTGCTAAAAAACAGGAATCAAAGAAAGATAAATATCCATTAACTAACACATTTAAGTCATGAAAAAGATTCAAAAAATTGTTTGCTTTATGCTTTTAATCGTTACATTATCGTCTTGTTTTGCCTATAGACATGGATACGACAGAGATCACGGAAGAGACCATGATCGAGAACATCACAAACACGATGAAAGACGTGGTGGATATTAATACAATTAATAGAAATCACAACAAAAAGGCTTCCTGAAAGCGATTTTCAGAAAGCCTTTTTTACTTTTATAATAGATTTTTATCAATGATTTAATAGTTGATTAACTTAACCTTATTGCACTAAGCTGTATATTTACCCCAAAAAAATAGCCATGAACAAAACTTTTATTATCACCGCATTTTTAACTGTCGTACTTCTCTTACCAAGTAAAACATTAGCTTGGGGCAAAAAAGGACATGCTTTGGTCGCTGAAATTGCTTTTAGTTATTTAGATGAAAATACTAAGGCAACCGTATTAGAATATTTAGATGGAACAACCATCGAAGACGCTGCTAACTGGATGGATAATGTACGTAGTAATCATTCGTATGATTATATGAAACCGTATCATTACGCCGATTTTGAAAAAAATGAGGCTGTTGTTGAAACCAATGGTGATAATATTATTTACAAGTTAGACACAACAATTAAAGAATTAAAAAACAGAAAAAATCTTTCTAAAGAAGAAATTAAAACGAAACTAGAAATTATTTTTCATTTAATCGGTGACTTACATCAGCCGCTGCATGTAGGCTATGGTTCAGACAAAGGAGGGAATTCACTACAACTTCGCTTCAACAACAAAGGAACAAATCTACATTCCTTGTGGGATTCAGGTATAATAGAAAAAAAAGAAATCACTCTTGAAGATTGTCTTAAAGAACCTTTTTCTAAAAAAGAATTACGAAAAATAAATAAAATCAATGTGCTTAATTGGTCGAAAGAATCCAGAGGTTTTTTAGATCAAGTTTATAATACTGGAGGAAATAATATTACTGAAGAATATACAAATACAAATGCAATCTTGATAGAAAGTCAAATTCATAAAGCTGGAATTCGATTGGCTGCTGTTTTGAAAGTTATTTTCAAAAATTAGAAAATAGAGCTACTAATTTTCATGGTTTTGAACATTATTTAGATACTGAATATTCAATTATTCACTCCTTTCCAGATCGTAAATATTTTGTTTATTTATTGGTTTTTAAGTCTCCAAAAACATTTTTTTTTCGTAAATTTAGAGGAGCTTATTTGCTAAGCTTTTGAAGTCATTTTTCTTCGAAAAGAGTATGACT
>CAILTC010000209.1 GCA_903837025.1 uncultured Bacteroidota bacterium
AAAGTTAAGTTGATCCCTTTTTTCTTAATTTAGCTTCGATTTTATCCACAGCACAAATTCTTAACCCGATGAAGTGGTTTGTAGTCAACAATCCAATAAATGTAGCATATACTGAAATGATGAATAAAGACGAATTGACACAAACACAGTTACAACCATTACTGGATTATTTTCAAAAGTTAATTCCATTAAATAATGTTGAAAAAGGATTAGTTTCTAGTTTGTTTAAACAGCGACTTTACAGAAAACGGCACTATGTTTTGCAAGAAGGAGATGTGTGCAATCATTTTAATTTTGTAGTTAGTGGTTGTTTAAGATTATACAAAGTAGATGTTAAAGGCAATACCCATATCATTCAATTTGCTTCAGAAAATTCTTGGATGAGCGAAATAGGAAGTTTTCACTGTAGAAATACTTCTGAGCTAAGTATCGATGCTTTAGAAGATACAGTTGTATTGCAAATTAGTTATGACGACCTTATTAAAATATATAAACAAGCACCCAAGTTTGATAGAATTTTTAGAGTTCTGATTGAAAACAGTTATGTTTCGCTTCAAAAAAGATTGTTGCAAAATATAAGTTCGACAGCCGAAGAAAGATATTTGTATTTTATTGAAAACTATTCGGACCTTACGAATCGCTTGCGACAAACTCAAATCGCAGCATTTTTAGGAATAACACCTGAGTTCTTGAGTCGTTTGCGCAACAAGCAATTTATACCAAATTCTTAATCTAGATCAAGGTTATTTCTTGATGTAGATCATTGGTTAGAGTTCCCTTCCTGATGCAACTTTGCATTGATAACTATTTAATGATAAAACAGCTAATTATTCATAAACAGCTAATGCTTCATCATTTGTATAGGAGCTTTAGAAGCATCGATTGCTGTAGTATATCGATTTTATAAATAAATATTTAAATAAAGATTAAACAGATGAAAAACATACTTTTTATACTACTGTCTTTTTTGATTTTATCTGGCTATAGCCAGCAGAAACAAGTAAAATCAATGAAAGCATTTATGAATAATTCTTTGCGGAATGATGAATTACCTTATGGAAATAATCCATCGGCAGGACATTATGTTACTTCAGGTGATGCAAAAATTTACTACGAAATATATGGTAAGGGAAAACCTTTAGTTATGTTGCATGGTGGTATCGCAGGTTCAACTTATGAAACAGCAGAATTGATAGATAATTTTTCTAAATCTTATCAGGTTATCGCTATATCAACAAGAGGACATGGAAAGTCAGAGCTTGGCATGCAACCGCATACCTATGAGCAAAAAGCAAAAGATGTAATTGCTGTTTTGAATGAAGTAACTAAAGATAGTGTAACTGTATTTGGATTTAGTGATGGTGGTTATACAGGCTATTATTTGGCTAGTTTGTTTCCAGAAAGAGTGAAGCAGATGGTTATAATTGGTGCTGCAGAAACACATCCTGGCGATTATAAAATTAACTTGAAAGTAAGCGACATGATGAAGTTAGATCAAGTCTATTGGGAACAACAATTGCGATTAATGCCTGAACCTAGTCGATTACAAGAAATGTTTGATAAAGTAGGGGAAGTAGTAAATACAATGGAAGTAAGTAAAACATTTTTTGCAACTATAAAATGTCCAGTATTGGTAATGTCCGGTAATCATGACCAGTTTGTATCTACTCAAAGAGTGGTAAATGCTTCTAAAATGATTCCAAATGCGGAGCTTTCTATAATTCCAAACGCTACTCACGCTGCGTTTCTTGAAAATTTTCCTGCCGTATGGGCTGCAAGTAGTTTTTTCCTCAAAATACCTTTAAATGACAATTTACAAACAACGACAAACAAAAAGAGAATGGACAATTCAGTAGAACTAACTTTGACGCATCACCTTACTGCATTTGGTACTAATAATTTGGACGAAATTTTAAAAGATTATACTAATGAATCCGTGATTATGACGCCTAAAGGTTCTATTAACGGTTTATCTGAAATACGTGAATTCTTTAAAGATTTCTTTGCAGTAATCCCAAGAGGTTCTTCATTTGCTATGAAACAAAAAACAATCGTTGGTAACGTTGCCTACATTTTATGGAATAGTGAGTCACATTCAACAAAGATTCTTGTGGGTACTGATACTTTTGTATTTGATGGCAACAAGATACTATATCATACCGTGGCAGATTATAGAGTGCAGAAGCAATAGAAAAAGGCATCAAAAAAATCAAAATTAAATCTTTAAACATGTTGCAAAAATTCACAGTATTTATTTTGTTAATGATCAGTTTTAGTGTCAGAGCGCAATACAATAAAAAACTCGTTGTGGAAGAATTACTTCAGTCGGATGTGAATAGTTTGGGTCAAAAAATTATATATCCCGAAGTTAAAGATGCTAAGGTAACCATAAAGAAAATTACCTTTCCTCCCGGTGAGACAACAGGATGGCATAAACATGTTATTCCAGTATTCTCCTATATAATAAAAGGAACTTTGACAGTAGAAACCCAGGAAGGCAAAGTGATGCAATACAAAGAAAACACCTGTTTTGCGGAGTCGTACAATATCTATCATAAAGGGACAAATAATGAAAACACAGATCTTGTGGTCATTGCGATTTACCTTGGAGGCGATGCAAAAGAATTATCAATAAGAAAGAATTAGAAACAGGAAAAACGAGTCTTATTTTCTTGGGCTCTAAATTTTCATAACTGAAAATAATAAATTTTCATGCTAAAATTCGCTACAATTTGTTAGGAACTTATTGACCTAAGATTAAATAAAAGGGTAAATAGTTTTATGTTTTGTTAAATTTGCGGCTTCAATGATTTCGAGTTGAATTTTATTAAATAAGCTATTTACTTAAATATGAATGAAAAAATTATTTTGTTATTCTGTTTAATTTCAACAATTACCTTAAAAGCACAAGAAAATTACGAAATTCAAGTCTATTCTTCACCATCAACACCAAAAAACACCACCGTTTTTGAGTTTCATAGTAATATTTCGCCAACGGGGCCAAAAAACGAAACTAATTTCACGAATCCATTACATGAAACTTTAGAGATTACGACAGGAATTACGGATAATTTTGAAGTTGGTTTTTATTTTTTCAATAGAATTAATAATGGAACTTATAATTATATGGGAAGCCACATCAGACCTCGAATTACGGTACCAACTTCATGGGATTGGTTTTTTGGAGCGAGTTTATCTTTTGAAGGCGGAGTAATAAAAGATGCTTTAACAAATAAATATGATGCTGATTATGAAATTAGACCCATATTTGATAAAACCATAGGCAAAAATTATTTTTCAATAAACCCTACTTTCGATGGATCTTTTAAGACGAAAGAAGTTTTTTTTTCGCCAAATGTGAAATATTCCTATGCTGTGAATCCTAAATATTCTTTGGGAATTGAATATTATGGTGTCACAGGAAATCCTATGAATTGGGAAAAATATAATTTGCAAACGCATCAATTTTATTTGGTAACCGATTTATATTTAGATGATAAACATGAATTTGAATTTGGAATTGGTCACGGAACAACTTTAAGCTCGGATGAGTGGAATATCAAACTAATTTTAGGTCAGCATGTGAGTTGGAAAAAACGAAAATAGTCGATTTGATTTTTTGCTTACAAATAGTCTAAAAACACCATGGGCAATTCCTGTTTTGATAAGGTATCTATGAAACCTTTGATTAGCAAAAGCGCTTTTCTTAAACGGTTTACTATTTAACCAATTTTCCTTGAAAACATAGTAATTAAATCATGACCGTCCCAAACCAACGAAAAATCTAAACCTCGGCCTATTTTAACTATTCTATCGCAACCTTTCGCACCATTTTTTAGGATTAAAGAAGTTATGGTTTCATTATCTATGCCATAATAAGTTATGGTTTGACAGGCTTTTTTACAAAAAGGCACTATTTGTTCTAATTGATCTATAAAATATTCCATAAAAAAACCATTTCCACATCGATAATCAAAAACAGCTTCGTCTATTGTTGACATTTGTACTCTGGTTATTCGATTATTTGGCATTACTTCTTTTTTGCAAGAATACTGTAGCGAAAGCTCATAAAATGCCAATAACTTAGTCATAGATTGTTCCTCGTTTAACGTATATTTTTTATTTACGATTGATTCTAAATGCTTCCAAAAAATATTTTGTGCTTCCACTTTATTTTTACCCAACCAAAAAATCAGAGAAGGAGAACTACAAGCGTATTGATCATTTGTATATGAATCATTATAAAAATGATTTGCAATTTGGTTTTTGTCTTCTGCAAGAAGATATTCATCGGCATTGATAATACAAAAGGAATACCTATCTGCAAAACCTAAATCTATTCCATTTGGTGCAATTAAAAATTCACGAATGGTATGGATTGTTTTTGAACCTCCCCAAATAATACGGCCATCTGACAGCGAGGAAAGATGTTTTGTTATAGTAGAATTGTGTGGATATTGTATTAAATAGATATTATTTTTTATGGATTGAAATCGATCCATTACTAATTTATTTATGCAATTTGCCAAAAGGGCAACCTGATCAAATTCTTTTGATGATAAACGGACAATATTAATATTGCCAGCCAATAGTCCCGCAACAAGGGAATAGGCAAAATTTAGAGGGACATTTGAGGGAGCAATATGAAATACTACGCCTATTCCTAATCGAAATTCAAGATCATGGTATGCCTTTTTTAACTTCAATATATTGTTTTTTCGGCACCAAAACGCAAATGTTATTAGATCTGGAAAGGTTCTACTTTGTTGGTCTGCAAGAATTTCAAGATGTAGCGAATGCAAAAAGTCAACGACTTCGTCTGAAAAAGGTTGTACTACTTTTAGAGCTGATAATTCGTCAATCAGATTGCTGTTTCCGCAAAGGAAATGGATTTCGTTTTCTTTATTTTTCATAGGTATCACTACAGCCTCTTAGGTCAGATTTTTCAATTCGGCCACTAATTTTAAAATATTTCCCGCCTTTGCCACAAGCACAATCATCATTTCCGTAAACAATGCCCAAATCCTCGGATAGTAAACTATGGCCACAATACGAATGGGGTAGCAAAGAAAGCACTTGAACGATTCCAGATTCGCCATAATCACAAACCGAAAAATCAATAGGACGTCGCATGATAACATCACTAAAAACGCTAGTGTGTAAATATCCTTTGCTGCATTCTAAATAAATGCTTCCTGTTTGTTCAACCATTCCGTAATAGTCATGTATTTTCGAAATGCCACAAACACGTTTTAATTCTGTTTTGAAAGTATCGTTTGAAACAGATTCGTTCAATAGCTTTTTCCAGCCGCCGCCATGGATTAGAACGGCATTTGTCAAATTTATTTTTATTTCTTTATTTTTTAATATTTTATAAAAATGATTCCAAACAATAAAAGTAAATCCAAAAACGAATATTTGCTTATTCTTATGCTTTTCTAAAAAGTCATTTACGGCATTAGTATCCACATTCATTTCGTCATCAAAGGCAAAACAGCGTTCGGTTCCAAATAAAGAAAATCCTAAAATTGCTGCGCCTCTTGCCGAAAAAGAATCCCGATTTTTTAATGTATTTTGGCAATCTAAAATTAACATTGGACCTCGCTTAATTCCTATAAAATCGGAAGTGATTTTTAGCAATGCTTTTTGCTGTAAAGAAGCGGTTTGTTTATCTAAATATATTTTCGAAACCGATTGACCAGACGTTCCAGATGAAAATAGAATTTTAAAAACTTCAGAGGAATCAATACTTTTTAGATTATGCTTTTTAAAAAGAGATACCGGCAAAAAAGGGATATCGATAATTGAGTTTAACGGTTTGTCCACTTGAAATTGCAAAGAATCAAGCATCA
>CAILTC010000210.1 GCA_903837025.1 uncultured Bacteroidota bacterium
GATTCTGGTTTCAATTTCACCAACTCATCAATATTAGTAAACGACTCTCTACTGATTCGTACTTGAAAAATCTCATAACTTGAATCCCTCAAATCGATAAACATCAATTCACCGTGATCGCGAACACTAGCAACCCAACCTGACAATATCACTTCTTCTTGAATAGTTGACTCTGATAATTGGGAGATTTTATGTGTTCTATAGGTATCTTTTATAATAATAGGAATTTCAGGCAGTGCTTCTTCTTGACTTTCCTTTTCTTCCGAAATTGGCATTGACAGATTGCAATCTGTCTCTACAGTATTTTTTTCTAAAACAGCAGCCACACCTAATTGGTCTAAAATAATCTGACGAATTACTTTTCCATTGGCTCCTTTTCCGATAACACCTAAAACTTTACCAACTAAAATACCTGCTTTTCCTTGGTCACCCGCTTTTATATCATTGGCAACAGCCTCATTTTCTAAAAGTACAGTAGCGATAACTTCCTGAATTTTATCTTCGGAAATTGTATTCTCTTCAAAGTACTTAGTATAGTCAAAAGTTCGATCTTTTAAATAAGCTGTAATCGCATTTTGAACTAAAACTGCCGTAATTTTCTCTGCTTTGAATAATTTAAAAATATCCGTTAAATGGGCAATACTATGAATTTCAGCATAATCTTCAGCTTTTATATTATTGGCCAAAGTTTTAGCAACAAACGAAGGGTCTCTGATTTCGTTATTAATTTCTACGAATGTTTGTGAACGCAACTTATCGGCTGTGAAAAATTTAGCATCTTGTGGCAAAACACCACCGCTAATCAAAATAGATTCAACCGCATAAGGCAAAGCGCTTGTGTCGACTTTAATCGCTTCGATCTCCGCTTTAATATTTACGAAAGGTAAATCAGGCTCCGAAATAAAACGATAATCCGCTTCAAATTCTTTTTTACGCATTACTTTGGTTTGCTTCAAATCAGCATCCCATAAAACCGTAGTTTGATCCGGTCGAAATGCTGCATGATCAATAAAATAATTGAATTGTTTCTCTACTTCTTCTTTCAAAGCTTCGATCATAAACTTAAACGAGTTCAAGTTTTTGATCTCCGTTCTTGGATTTAATTCGTAGCTATGTTTTTTGCGCAAAGACACCGAAACATCCGATTTAAATTCTCCTTTTTCTAAATTCGCTTCAGAGATTCCCAAGTTTTGAACAATACGTTGAATATATTGCGCATAAGTGGAAGCATCTTCGATATTACGAATACATGGTTCGGTAACAATTTCGATCAACGGAACTCCCGCTTTATTAAAATCGACCAACGAAATTTTCTTTTCGTGCATCAATTTTGCAGCATCCTCTTCAATATGAACCTGAGTTAAATTTACAGTAAATTGAGTTCCATCATTTCGATAACAAGAAACGTGTCCGTCAGGAATTATCGGATTATGAAATTGCGTTATTTGTATATTTTTCGGGTTGTCTGGGTATTCGTAATGTTTTCTATCCCAAGAGATGACTTCATTACTAAAGGAGGAATCCACAGCTTTTCCAAAATAAATCGCTTTGA
>CAILTC010000211.1 GCA_903837025.1 uncultured Bacteroidota bacterium
AAAAGTAAATAATATATAAATTGAAAACAGATTTAAAATTTGCAGTAATAGGTTTTGGATATGTAGTTTTACCTTTGGCGCGATTATTTGCGAAAAATTATTCCGTTATGGGATTTGATATTAATCAATCTCGAATAAATGCATTACAATTAGGTAACGACAGTACCTTAGAAATTGATTCTGAAACCTTGAAAAAAGTATTGCTTGATACACCAAGTGATGCAATAGGTTTATATTGTACCTCATCTCTTGAAGATATAGCAAGCTGTAATTATTTTATTGTTACAGTTCCCACACCAGTTGATAAAAATAACCGTCCGGATCTAACTCCTTTATACAAATCAAGCGAAACCGTTGGAAAAGTATTGAAAAAAGGAGATATTGTGATTTACGAATCTACGGTTTATCCAGGTGTAACCGAGGAAGAATGTGTGCCTGTATTAGAGAAAATTTCTGGTTTACAATTCAATGTTGATTTTTATGCGGGTTATTCACCAGAGCGAATCAATCCCGGTGATAAGGAACATACGGTAGATAAAATATTGAAGGTTACTTCGGGTTCTACTCCTGAAATTGGTCAAAAAGTAAATCAATTGTACCAATCTGTAATAACAGCGGGAACTTTTCTTGCCGCTACGATAAAAGTTGCTGAAGCCGCCAAAGTGATAGAAAATTCACAACGCGACATTAATATTGCTTTCGTAAACGAATTGGCTAAAATATTCAATATTTTAGAAATAGATACTCATGCAGTATTAGAAGCAGCGGGAACAAAATGGAATTTCCTACCTTTCAAACCGGGCTTAGTTGGTGGTCACTGCATTGGTGTAGATCCTTATTATTTGGCTCAAAAAGCACAAGAAAAAGGGTATCATCCCGAAATAATATTAGCAGGACGCCGTTTGAATGATAGCATGGGCGAATATGTGGCTTCGCAAGTGGTGAAATTGATGATAAAAAAAGGAGTAACCATAAACGGAGCAAGCATCTTGATGCTAGGTATAACTTTCAAGGAAAATTGTCCTGATGTTCGCAATACCAAAATTGTTGACGTGATTAAAGCTTTGGAAGACTATGGTATTCATGTGGCTATTTATGATCCTTGGGCAAATCCAGCAGAGGTTTTGCATGAGTATGGATTGGTAACGAGTACACAACAACCAAAAGTGAGTTTTGACGCATTAGTTCTAGGAGTAGCACATAAGGAGTTTTTAGATTTAGACATCAATTCATTAAGAAATAAAAACAGTATTGTTTATGATGTCAAAGGGGTTTTGGGTGATTTGGCTGACGGGAAGTTGTAGCATTAAATAAAAAATGCAGATGCTTAATAGATTTTGTAATTGAATATAAATAAATTGTAATACTATATAGAATGAAAAAAATACTTATCACGGGTGGTGCAGGCTTTATTGGATCACATGTTGTACGACGTTTTGTTCAAAAATATTCCCAGTACCAAATCTTTAATTTAGATGCATTGACTTATGCTGGTAATTTGGAAAATATAACAGATATTGAAAAAGAATCTAACTATACCTTCGTGAAAGGAGATATAACCAATGCTACTTTTATTGATAATTTATTTTTAGAGCATCAATTTGATGGAGTAATTCATTTGGCTGCCGAATCTCATGTGGATCGTTCTATCGAAGATCCTATGGCTTTTGTAAAAACAAATGTTATAGGAACCGTAAATTTACTAAATGCGGCCAGAAAACAATGGGCAAATGCTCCTGAAGGAAAACGTTTTTATCACGTAAGTACGGATGAAGTTTATGGCTCGTTGGGTGCCGAAGGCTTATTTACCGAGACTACCGCTTATGATCCGAACTCTCCTTATTCGGCTTCGAAAGCAAGTTCGGATCATTTTGTGCGCGCTTATGGTGAAACCTATGGATTGCCGTTTGTACTTACTAATTGTTCTAATAATTATGGACCTAACCATTTTCCTGAAAAATTAATTCCGTTATTTATCAATAATATTATTAATAACAAGTCGTTACCTGTTTATGGTGACGGAAATTATACTCGTGATTGGTTGTTTGTAAAAGATCATGCTGTAGCGATTGACTTGGTTTATCATCAAGGAAAAAATCATGAAACCTACAATATTGGAGGTTTTAACGAATGGAAAAATATTGATTTGGTTAAAGCTTTGTGTCAGATTATGGATGCGAAATTAGGTAGAAAATCAGGAGAATCAGCACAATTGATTACTTATGTCAAAGACCGACCAGGACACGATTTGCGTTATGCGATTGACGCTTCAAAAATAAATAAAGAATTAGGATGGGAACCATCGGTAACTTTCGAACAAGGATTAGAAATTACTATAGATTGGTATTTAAGTAATCAAGACTGGCTTAACAATGTTACTTCAGGGGATTATGAAAAGTATTACGAGAATATGTATTCGTAAGAGATTGCTTCGTGACTCACAATGACAATAGAAAAAAGAAAAACTATGAATTGGTATGTAGTGTACACCAAGCCCAAATGGGAAAAAAAAGTCGCGGAACGATTAAATGAAATTGGTGTAGTTGCCTATTGTCCATTGATTACTAAAACAAGTCAATGGTCTGATCGAAAAAAAGTGGTACATGTGCCCTTGTTTAATTCCTATATTTTTGTCCAACTTGAAGAGAAAGACCGCAATAAAGTATTTGATGTTACTGGAGCAGTACGCTATTTGTTTTGGTTGGGAAAACCGGCAATAGTAAAAAATTCAGAAATTGAAACCATACAAAATTGGCTTTCGGATCCTGCCGATTTTGAAATTACCTTAGATCAATGGAAAAAGGGGGACAAAATTATTTTAGAATCGGGTCCGTTTATAAGTCAACAGGCAATTATTCAAGAAGTAAAACAAAATCATTACACCTTGATTTTAGAATCTTTGGGTTGTGTGCTTCGAGTAGATAAAAAAGAAAAGTGATTTTTATTTCTGAAAATTGTAGTATTTAGAATTACAGTCATTTTATTAGGTTTGCCAAAAGCTAATCTTAATTTATTTTGTAAGGTTTATACTTGTTATTTTTATGTGATAAAAAAATATAATACTATTTTTTTTAGGTATAAATTTGCAAAAAGTTTAAGATAATTGACTCTTTTTATGGGATTCAGAAGGGCGAAGCCATGTATTGAAAAGAAGTATTTTGATTATTTAATTTAAATTATCGATCAATTAATTTTAATTATTAGTTGTTTTCGTTTTTTTTTAATTAAATACATAAATATTTAGAATCTGTATTATTAAAATAGTAATACAAAAAAACAATAATTTAATAAATTCTTTCCAAATAGTAATTTGTAATTTTTATCCAATTTTAAATCCAATTATGAAAAAAATAATTACGGTCCTTTTGTTAATGTTTGCTCTTTTTCAATCTGGAAATTTAGTCGCACAAGATTTGTTAAAAGGTACTGATTTGAGTACAGTAAAGGTCGACTATTTGTCGGATAGTGATATAGCAAAATTGAAAACACAATTGCAAACAAATAATGTTACTATAGATCAAGTAGAGCCAATGGCTTTGGCCAAGGGTATGTCGGCTACAGAGTTTGCTAAATTGCGAATTAGATTAGGAGCGCCGGCAACTACAGGTGGTGAAAGTGTAAAAAAAGCAGACAATCCTATTGGTAAAGAAGAATTGACAAGAAAACAAGAAAAAATTGTCAATATAAAAGTAAAAGATACTTTGAATTCGCTGATTTTTGGATCAGAATTATTTGATAACCCTACCTTAAATTTTGAACCGGATTTAAAGATTGCTACTCCAGTTAATTACATTTTAGGGCCTGGTGATGAATTGCAAGTAAATGTTTATGGTGTGCAAGAATTTAGTGCCAGTATTCCGGTGACAATAGAAGGTAAATTAAATATTCAATATGTAGGTCAAATTTCTGTTTCAGGAATGACTATAGAAGCAGCAACTCAAAAAATAAAAGTAGCCTTGTCTAAGGTTTATAGAACTGTTGGTTCAGGACAATCTCAAGTTGGAGTAAGTTTGAGTCGTATTAGGACTATAAAAGTAACTCTTATAGGGAGTAAGCAGCCAGGTAATTATTCTATTTCTTCATTGGCTACTGTCTATAATGCTTTATTTTTAGGAGGAGGACCCGGAAAAAATGGAAGTTATAGAAATATTGAATTGTTACGAAATAATAAAGTATTCAAAACTATTGATATTTATAGTTTTTTGGTCAACGGAAATCAATCGGATAATATTGGTTTAAAGGATAATGATGTGATTCGGATTCCAGCCTATACGCAAAGAGTTACTGTTATAGGAGAAGTAAAGCGTCCAGGTATTTTTGAAATGAAAAAAGGAGAGACATTTAAAGATTTGTTATCTTTTGCTTCTGGTTTTAATGAGTTTGCTTACACCGCATCAGTAAATGTGTTGCAAAAAACAAGTAAAGATTTTAGGGTAAAAGATATAAAATCTTCAGATTATACTAGTTATTTACCTCTTGCGGGTGATGTTTACCATGTTTCTAAGATTTTAAACCGATTTCAAAATCGTATTGAAATTAATGGAGCCGTTTTTAGACCCAACACTTATTCCTTTTATGAAGGCATGCGTATTTCAAATCTAGTGGCTCAAGCAGAGGGATTAAAAGAAGATGCTTATACCAATAGAGCTCGAATCTTACGTTTGAAATCAGATTTGACTACCGAAATTGTTCATGTGAATTTAGCGAAAGCTTTGGCAGGTGAATCAGATTCGGATATCGTTTTGAATAAAGAAGATGTGGTTACTATTTATTCTGTATTAGATTTCAAAGAAGAATACAAAATAACAATTGATGGTGAAATAAAAAAGCCGGGAGTTTATGAGTTTCATGATAAACTAACTTTAAATGATTTGTTGATTGAGGCTGGTGGTCTTACTGGTTCAGCTTCTAAAAGGGTTGAAGTGGCACGAATGGTAAAGTCTGAGGAAATTGACGATAATAATCCTAATAAAGCACAGTTGTTTAATCTGGAGATAAATGCCAGTAGCAATGAACAAATTAAAAACTTTGAGTTGGCTCCCTTTGATGTAGTCAATATTCGTAAAATGGCAGTTTATGAAAAGCCTGAAGAAGTAGCTGTAAATGGAGCAGTTAATTATACGGGTAAATATGTTTTGGTAAATAAAAAGGAGAGGATTTATGATATTATTCAAAGAGCTGGCGGATTGACTAAGGTTGCTGATTTGAATGGAGTTAAAATCAAAAGACCAATACTAGCCAAGCAAATTGAAAACATAGAAAATGTTGACTTGAACCTTGGTAAAAAGGACAGTATTCAGAAAAAAATAACCAAGAAATTAAAAGAAGATTTAAAATTTTCGACTATTCCCGTTAATTGGAAAAAAATTATTAGTGACCCTGCTGACATTGCTAATGTTACCTTGTTTTCTGGTGATGAAATTGAAGTTGCTACTTATAATGATGGTGTTAAAGTTGCAGGTAATGTTCTTTTAACTTCAGAGATTCCTTATGAAAAAGGAAAAGGATTTGGATATTATATTAACGCTGTTGGCGGTACAGATGCTAAAGGTTGGAAGAAAAAAGCGTATATTATTTATCCAAATGGGAAGGCTGCGGTAGCAACTAATTTCTTGTTTATAAAATCATATCCTAAGGTGTTACCAGGATCACAAATTGTGGTGCCAGAAAAACCAGAAACTAAAAAGGCAACAACAGGTGAAATAATCGGAATTGCAAGTGTAGTAGCGAGTATGGCTGGGGTAGTAATTGCGATATTGAAGTTGTAATTTTAGTATGGCTTAAGTAATATATTTTAGATTACTAATAATAAATAATAAAAAAAGAATGGTACAAGACCAACAAACACCAAGTGACCAAATATCGTTAAAAGAATTGATAGAAAAATCAAAAGAATGGTATTTGTATTTTCTTTCTCAATGGAAAATTATTGTATTGGCTGGAGTCCTTGGAGCTGTTCTTGGATTAACCTATTCGTTTATTAAAAAGCCAGTTTATACCGCAACTTTATCTTTTGTTATTGAAGATGATAAATCAGGAGGAGGATTAAGTGGGGCATTGGGATTAGCAAGCCAGTTTGGGATTGATTTGGGTAGTGGAGGAGGAGCGGGAGTCGGAGCGAGATCATGGCGGAGGATGGAAGTTCTGGAATTGCGATGGGACGGGGAGCCGGGCAATACGGCGGCACCCCTATGAAGTTATCCCTCGGATTGGT
>CAILTC010000212.1 GCA_903837025.1 uncultured Bacteroidota bacterium
CCTAAACATAGAAAATAAGAACCTCCTAGCATAAGAAATAATGCAATATACCATAGAAATTTCTTTTGAGTAATAATAGAAATAGCTGATAAAGCAATAGCAATTTGAAAAATAGTCACCGCTTTAGATAAAGGTAAATGTTTATTCAAATGTTCTTCAGAGCTTTTTTCAAAATTCTCCGCCTTCGTTTTAATCTCTTCTTTTTCCTTCTCGTAGCGAGTTAATTTTGATTCTAATTTAGCCGATTCTGTTTTATTAGGAATCGCAGCTAAAATTTGTAATGTAGAGGAAGTTATTTCAGATTTAACTCCCTTAGACTGATAGAAAGCCCATTGATCAGAGGCTTTTATTTGATCTAACATAGATTCATTAGCTTCATGACCGCCTAATAATCCAGCAATTGCAGCCAAAACAGCTATAAAGGCAGTTGACAAAGCAACTAGCGTTACCCATTTTCCTTTCTCCTCTTGCGCTTTCTCATTGATGGCTTCGTGCAAATGTTCGGTAGGTACTTCTATTTCTTCCATATTCAAATTATTTAATTAGGAATTGATTCTAAATTTACAAACAAAAGTAAAAATTATATTTTATTTTAAGATAAAAAAATCCTTTAGACAATTGGCGCCAACTCTAATTCTAATCCTTGCATTTCTTTAGTAATTGGAATTTGACAACTTAACCTACTATTGGATTTTATATGCATTAATCTCGAAAGAGTTACTTCTTCCATTTCTCTTTTATCAGGAGTATTTACATCTTTGATTATATAACAATGACAAGTAGGGCACATTAATTTTCCGCCGCACATTCCGACTGTTCCAGCTGGTTCTAGCTCATAAGCTTGAACAACTTGCATCAAATTAAGAGCCATATCTGTTGGTACTTGAACCTCATGGGTTTTACCCTTTCTATCGGTAATTTTTATTGATATATCCATTTATACTAAAATGATTAGTTTGTAATAATTGAAATACTTTGCGTGATGATTTAAAAGAAAAATTCTCCCGATTTACTAAAGGGAGAATTCATCATTATTTTTTAAAAGGAATTAATTACTATTATTTTCTGAGAAAAAAAAATAAATGGGAATGTCCTAAAATTTATTCGACGTTGACAACCGTTTCTATTTGTGGTGCAAATTTTTTAATTGTCGTTTCGACTCCAGCCCTTAATGTCATTTGATTTACACTACAATTGGTACAAGCTCCTTCAAGACGAACCGTAACATGTTTGCCAGCTTCAATTGAAACCAGCGAAATGTCGCCTCCATCATGATTCAAAAAAGGTCGAATTTCTTCGAGTGCTTTTAGAACATCATTTGTTAATTCTTTTGTGGTCATTTTTTGTTTTTTATTCCCAGATATCGTACGGGATTATTTTTTTACAGCTGCGCAACCTGCCATATTGGTGATTTTTATCGCTTCGCTTGGCGGCAAATTTTTATTTCTATCTACAACTTCTCGAACAACATTACGCGTAATTTCTTCAAAAATAGTTTCGATTACAGAACCTGTTTGCAAGGCTGCTGGACGACCAAAATCTCCTGCTTCACGAATAGATTGCACGATTGGAACTTCGCCTAAGAAAGGAACTTTCAAATCTTCGGCAAGGTTTTTTGCTCCTTCTTTCCCGAAGATGTAATATTTATTATTCGGCAATTCTTCGGGTGTAAAATACGCCATGTTTTCGATAATTCCCAGAACTGGAATATTTATAGCTTCAGAAACAAACATCGAAACTCCTTTTCTAGTATCAGAAAGCGCTACAGCTTGTGGTGTACTTACAATAACAGCCCCAGTGATTGGCAAGGATTGCATGATAGAAAGGTGAATATCCCCTGTTCCTGGAGGTAGATCGACCAATAAAAAGTCTAATTCGCCCCATTCAGCATCAAAAATCATTTGGTTCAATGCTTTTCCAGCCATTGGTCCACGCCAAATAACAGCTTGACTTGGAGAGGTGAAAAATCCGATTGAAAGTATTTTTACATCATAGTTTTCAATAGGTTTCATTTTAGATTTATTGTCAACGATAACCGAGATTGGTTTTGCGATTTCACAATCAAACATCATTGGCATTGATGGCCCGTAAATATCGGCATCAAGAACACCAACAGAAAACCCCATTTTTGCAAGTGTTACCGCTAGATTTGCTGTAACAGTAGATTTCCCAACACCTCCTTTTCCGGAAGCTACGGCAATAATGTTTTTTATACCAGGAATAGATTTTCCTTTTACTTCAGGTGTTTCTGGATTTTCTACTTTTACGTTGATTTTAATTTTTGCTTCAGGTGAAACCAATTCGAGAATGGTTTTTTTAATATCATCTTCGGCACGTTTTCTAATGTGCATTGCCGGAACATGTAATACTAAATCTACAACTACCTCATCACCAAAAGTGATTACGTTTGCAATTGCTCCGCTTTCAACCATGTTTTTACCTTCGCCAGCAATGGTAATTGTTTCCAATGCTTTAAGAATTTCTTTTCTATCTAATTTCATATTCTGTTTATCGTTTTCAACGGAAGAATTCCTATTGAATTATTATATTTATTTAAACTGATTCTATTGAGAATTATCGATTGCAAATATAGTGAAGAAGTTGTTATTATACGGATTTTAGACTTGATTTATTGAATGAAACCTCAGGATAAAGCAAATACTTTTAATAGTAATTTAAAATTGAATTTCCGGTTCCCAAAAATGCTTTTCAAAATCAATAATTTGATTATCGACTACAACAACTCCTTCGCTTTCGAGTAATTGTTGCATTAAATTAGTGCCTTCAAAATGGTGTTTTCCCGTAAGTAAACCTTTCCTGTTTACCACACGATGCGCCGGGACCTCATCCATATCATGACAAGCATTCATAGCCCAACCCACCATACGTGCAGAACGAGCTGCGCCTAATGCTTTTGCAATCGCACCGTAAGAAGTGACTTTTCCGTAAGGAATTTGTTGAGCAATAGCATAAACTCTGCTAAAAAAATTATCCGTTGGCTCTGCCATTGTTATTGCCAATAATATTTGATGATATTCCACAAAGTGACTGTCGAAATCAATCCGGTTATACTACCAATAATAACATTCATATTCCTGAGAAGGTAATCCGTTTTATTTTCAATCTTATTAAAGAATGCGATATACGAATAAAAGACAGAAAAAGAACCGATAATAGCTCCTGTAACAAAAACAAATATCGAAGTCATATCGAAAGAAAATAACTTAAAAGAGGATAAAGTTACGCTTACAAAAACATAATATGGAACGGGGAAAAAATTGAGTGCTGAAAGAAACATTCCAAGAAAAAAACGATTTGTTGTGCTGTTTTTTTTAATATTTCGTGTTTTGTCTTTTGGCTTTTTGGCCAACCAAAAAAAATAGATCGTTAATGTTCCAAAAATACCAAAACCAACTTCACGAAGTAAAGTAACAAGATCCGGACGGCGATCTATGACTCTAGCAAAAAAAATGGCTATAAAAACCTGAAAAAAAATAACAACTACCGCACCTAAAATAAACCATAACGCATTTTTTTTACCTTCTTTCAGGTTCACCTTTGCGGCCGTCATATTAATTAATCCAGGAGGAATAATTCCGATGAAAGCCGTAATAAAGCCTAAAAATAGTGGGGTTATAAAATTCATTCGTAAGGGTCAATCGTTCAAAAATGAGTAAAAATGCTAAAAACAAAAAATACTATTCCTTAATTTTGAATCTAATATACGTAATTGCTTTGTTAATTTCCAAATATTGTTTTTCATAAAATGTCTGAAAATCAGTAACTTCCTCAGGACTTCCCTCGTTTACATATACATTATGATTGGCATACAATACCTCATGACCTTCGCCGTGTAGTAGCCCAAGCGTGTAACCGTGCATAAATTCACTGTCGGTTTTCAGGTTTACAACTCCGTCTTTTTTAAGGATTTTTTTATACAATTGTAGAAATTCCGAATTGGTCATTCTATGTTTAGTGCGTTTGTATTTTATTTGAGGATCCGGAAAAGTAATCCAAATCTCATCGACTTCATTTTCGGCAAAAATATGGTTGATTAATTCGATTTGCGTGCGAATGAAAGCCACATTATGCAAACCTGTATCAACAGCTGTTTTGGCACCACGCCAGAAACGTGCTCCTTTGATATCAATTCCAATAAAATTTTTGTTGGGATATTTCTCGGCTAGACCAACAGAATATTCGCCTTTACCACAGCCCAATTCGAGCACTACTGGATTATCATTTTTGAAGAAATCAGCATTCCATTTGCCTCTTAGCGGAAACAAATTCCCTACTACTTCTTCCCTTGTTGGTTGAAAAACATTGTCAAATGTTTCGTTTTCCTTAAATCTTTTTAACTTATTTTTACTTCCCACGCTTTTATAAAATATTTTTGGCAAAATTAAGGAAATATATAAGACCATTGTCATGGTTTATAAAAATTAAAATTTAACGGTAAAAACTTACAAAATAAACTTAGCAAACACTTTTATATTAATCATTACCATCCTCAGTATCTCTTTTTTTATTTGAATAAAATCGCAGAAGCCCTGATGAATTTACTGAAGTTAAGAGGTTTACATTTTTTTGAATGAATTGGCTTTTATTCTTTGGAAGATAATCCGTCATGAACTTTTGATTATTTTGAATTAAAGCACCTTTCAGAATTATTTTTCCCAGATCAATTTGGTATAAATTACTCCGATCTTTTATTGAAAGGTCTTCCTCAGGAGCATTTGAGATTAAATACAAACCCCTTTTACCCGTTCCGTCAAACAACGATGGATCTCCCATTTTTAAATGATCCGGAAAGATATAAACAACTGTATTTGAAAGTAGCTTTTCATTATCCAAAAAATGAACAAAATCACCCACTAAATAATCTACAGCCGAAACCATAAATTCAAGATCATTCTTTTTAGGCGAAACATAAGCTTTCATTCGTTCGTCGAGTATACCGTCAGGAAAATGAGTGTCAACGGTTGAAATAAAGATAACGAAAGGATTTTTGTTAGCGACATTCGACCGTATTTCTAATTTTGCTCTATCAAATAAATCTTTATCACGCGATTTTGCTCCTAATGTTTCTTTGTCGATAATATTATCGATTTTGAAAGTATGAAGCATTTCTTGTGTTCCTGAAAACCTAGCATTTTCTATTAAAAAGGTAGTTTTATAACCTGCCTTTTCAAAAACATCCCCAATACTTGAAATCTCCGAATGATGCGCTGTTTGGAATATTGCATTTCCATCCACTCCAAAAAAAGCTGGAAAACCTGTTAAACAAGTATAGAGAGAGCCGCTAGTCCAGGAACTTCCTTCATTTGGCAGAATAGCATTGTACGTCCATTTTTCTTTTAACGCCCTTAAATTTGGTGTAAGATCAGCGAATTTTTCACTCAAATATCCTTGCTCAAAGGATTCTAAGGAAATGATAATTATATTTTTTCCTTTTGTTGCTTCTATATTTTCAGAGGAAACATAATCCTCCATTTTCAATTGGCTCAATGCACTATCAAAGCCTTTTCTATTACTATTCGTGCTACTTTGCAAAATATAATAAAAATCTAAAGCTTCATCTATAACTCCTTTATCAAAATTCATAACCATTATACAGCCTCCAACTATTAGTATTCTAGTAGAGTTCAAAATTATTTGTTTGTACCTATTGTTATTAAAAAAAGAAAATCGACACAAAAAGGCAGTTGTTGCATGTGCCAATTTATAGGAGAAATAAAAAAGGGAAATAAAAGAAACTAGAAAAATAAATAACAATACTATTTCGGAATAATATAGATCTATCATTCCAAGAATATCCCTAGCATTAGAGTGAATATAAAATTGATAATTGATAAATGACTGCGTATAATAGAGCGAAGTTATTTGCAAATCGATGATTATAGCTGCCAGTACCGAAAATATTGATCGTATATAATTATTTTTCAGCATTGAACTAATCACAAAAAAAGAGAGTATTAGCAACAACACATTCAAAATCAAAAATTCCCCACCAAAAAGTAAGATAAAATAGTTTAAAGTGTCCATTATTTAAATATTGTGTTTTGATAAAATACATCGGAAGAGATCCAAAATATATTTTCGAAATATAACACAAATTTACGCAAACAAAAAAAAGTAAAACTTGTGAAATCTGTGACAAAAAACCGAAGAAGTTCTTCAGGGAATTAAATCTAAAAAGATTAAAAGTTATACCGCTTATTTAAAATTTTACCAAAAAATATTTAAAAAAGGAATAACCAAAAAGATGCAAATGTAAATTTGGATTAAAGCATTAGTTATTCTTTAGCTTGAGGAGTTCCATTATTAATAAAGTCTTGAATAAAAAAAAGTGTGTTCACATTTTCACTTTGTTGCAAATGGGTTTGCACAATTTTAGAGGCTTGTTTTGATGTCAAGGAATTTGAAGAAGTTTTATTTATAATTGACACTAGGTACATATTAGGTATATTACACATAATAACGCTTACTGTAATAAAGAAAAAACCAACGAAAAAAGTCACCCATACATTAACACATAAGGCAATTGCAAGCCCAATTGCTAATAAAATCATTCCAATTGTTAAAAATTTTATCCCCATTTTGTACACAGGCTTGCACAATTTTAAAATTGTTGTATTGTAATTCATTTTGTTTTTGTTTTTAAATTTGATGAGCTTGGGGAAAATTAAAAAAATCAATGTATTTTTTATAAATTAACATTAATTTTTCACCAAATTTAATGAAATTAATAATCATTTCTAAATAAATATTTTCGACATAAAACAAATAAAATTTATTATCAAAATATTGAGGTAATTATAGTACAAACTGTTTCGGAAATGACGCTCCATTACATAAAACTATGTTATAAATTTGTCGGATAATAGAACTACGCCGTATTCAAATAATTATTCCGTAATGTTTCACAAAATCAAAAACCATCATTTAGCTTCGCCATTTGACTTCTTACCAAATTGTGATTACAAGGAAATAATACTCTAGATTTTACTAATTATTAAGTGTTGCTGGTTGTGTAAAATATTTTTTCCTAAACCAAAAAGCAAGATTTACTAACGCTATTAATGCAGGAACTTCAACCAATGGACCAATTACCCCAGCAAAAGCTTGTCCGCTATTGATGCCAAAAACTCCAATAGAAACTGCAATTGCAAGTTCAAAATTATTTCCTGTTGCAGTAAAAGCGATAGCGGTTGATTTTGAATAATCAGCTCCAAAATATTTTCCGATAAAGAAACTAACAACAAACATGATGGTGAAATAAATTATCAAAGGCAACGCAATTCGCAATACATCATAGGGAATTTGAACAATTAATTCTCCTTTTAAACTAAACATTAAAATGATTGTAAATAATAGTGCTATTAAAGTTATTGGAGAAATCAAAGGAATGTATTTATTTTCAAACCAATCATTTCCTTTTATTTTTATAAGAGCATATCGACTAATTACACCTAAAGCAAATGGGATTCCTAAATAAATTCCAACACTTTCAGCAATCTGACCAATGCTAATAGTAACTTCAAAACCAGTATAACCAAAAACGGGAGGTAGTACTGTAATGAATAAATAAGCATAAACACTATAAAGCAAGACTTGAAAGATACTATTTAAAGCGATTAAACCAGCCGCATATTCTCGATTCCCATCGGCTAAGTCATTCCAAACTACAACCATTGCAATACATCTTGCTAAACCTATAAGAATAACTCCAATCATGTATTCGGGATAACCTTTTAATAAAAGTAAGGCTAAAGCAAACATAAGAATCGGACCTACTACCCAATTTAATAAAAGGGAAGCCCCAAGTACTTTTGTGTTTTTGAATACCTCACCCATTTGCTCGTATTTAACTTTAGCTAATGGCGGATACATCATCAGAATTAATCCTATTGCCAATGGAATATTAGTTGTTCCGCTCGAAAAGGAGTTGATAAAACCACTACTTGACGGAATAAAATAACCTACCGAAACTCCAATAGCCATAGCTAGAAATATCCAAAGGGTTAAAAATCGATCGAGAAAACTTAATTTCTTTCTTTCTACTACAGGGGAACAATTGGTTACGGACATAATTATTTTTTAATTTTTGAAAAAACATAAAACATTTCAGTAGCAATTTGAATACTACGTTCTTGGTATTTTTCTACTTGTTGGGGTGTATTATCAAAAGCTTTGGGGTCTTCAAATGTAATTGGAATACGCTTCTCAGCACCAGCAATAAACGGACAACCACCATCTGCTTGAGAACAAGTCAAAATAGCAACAAATTCACTTTGAGGGTTGAAATTATCATCGTAGGTTTTAGAAAAGCAAATTATTGGAGCCTCATTTTCGGAGTATTTAATAGCATATACAGGATTATTACCCTCGGAGATAGTTTTAATTTGAAAACCTTGATTGGTTAGCGTTTTTGCTACTACAGGAAACATGGCTGTAGCTTCTGTACCACCAGAATAGCAAAACACATTGCTAATGTTATAATAATACGAAGCCGTTTGAGCCCATATTTGAGACAAATGACTTCTGCGTGAATTATGGGTACAAATTAAGTTCAGCCTGATTTCATCATCATTTAGCACCTTATTTTGAACATAATCGACAAGAGGTTGCAGAATTATTTTGCGTTCTTCCGAAATAGTTTCAAAGTCTAAAGAATCAATATTTTTTTTTAATTCCGTTGAAAAGCTTGCGGTTGTAATCATTATCTATTGAGTATTAAAATGTTTAGCAGCAGTTGCTGTTTGGCGCACAACAAGAAGTTTTTTCTTTCCATTCGCCTATTTTAGTTTTTAGTTTTTCTGGTGGTATTCCGCATTGATCTTGAGCAAGACAATCGGTCATTGTATTGGTGAGTATAAAATCTTTGCCATCATAATCTAAGCCATACTTTCCGATAGTCTGAGATTGATATTCTACTTCTATTTCTTCATCACCAATATTTAAAACCTTTTCAGATAACTCAATAATATTGATCAGTTTTTGTGGTTTTAAACGATGCTCAAAGTCATTGGCTTCCCATAGCTGAAAATTAACTTTAGTTTCTTTTCTAACCGTTCCGCCACAATCAATAAAATTCTTGGTAATTAAACCCACTTCGGTAACATGAAAGTGTTCTGGGACATAAGTTTCATTTGGTAATTTGAAGCTCACGTTATCAGCAGTTTTTAAATAGTTTTTAATTTGGGATAGTTTCATGATTTTGATGTTTTAAGTTAACAACATTCTTTATTATTTTTTTCAATATGGCTGTTAATGTTCCCGAAAAAGTTTTTGATTTTAGCAAAACCTATTTCATTAATACAATAACATATTGTTTTTCCGTCAATGCTTCCTTTAATCAAATTGGCGTTTTTGAGTTCTTTCAAATGCTGAGATATTGTAGGTTGTGCTAATGGCAATTCATTAACAATATCGCCACAAATACAACTATCCACCTTCATTAAATATTCTATAATTGCTATTCTTGCAGGGTGACCTAATGCTTTTGTTAAAATTGCCAATTCATTTTGATTATCTGTAAAGTGGTCCGATTTTGTAATTCCCATAGCTCATATATTTATATTGCAATATTACGATAAATCATGGTATTTGTTTATACCCTGTATTAAATTTAACACTAATTTAATGCGCATTCATCTTCCAAAAAAATGAAATTTAATTATAAAATCTGAAAATATTTTCACTTTATTAGAAAAACCATAGTTACGGAAACCCTCGAACTAGGCGATGTAACTCTTTATTTATAATCCGATATTGATAAATTTGAAAGACCAAGAGAGATAAAAAAAACAAGGGTTTAGGCATTTTGACAGTTAAGTTTTGCAACTACAAGAAGTTTGCGATAGGCTTTTTTAAGGACCACTCCGTTCGTTTTGTTTTCAATTATATCTGTTGTCCAAAAAGGGAAAAGCCATAAATAATTATATCTATGGCTTTTATTCGTTATTTAAGACTTATTATATTCAATTTAAAAACCATACATACCACCAGAAACGGAAATTTGCTCTCCTGTAATCCACGCTGCATCATCAGAAGCAAGAAATACGGCAGCTTTTGCAATATCTTCGGGCTGTCCTCTACGCCCAAGCGGTGTATTGGCGATAAACATTTTTTCATACTCACTGCCGTTAGTAACACCTGCAATAGTTGCTCCTTCAGTTTCTGTAGCACCTGGCAAAATAGAATTGACACGAATATTTTTTGAACCCAATTCTTTCGAAAAAGAAATCGTTATGGCATCTAATGCCGCTTTAGTTGCAGAGTATAACGAAGCTGTTGGAAGAGGCATTTTGCTTGCACCCGAACTGATATTGATGATATTACCACCCTTATCGCTAAACAGCTTTAAAGAGGATTGGATAGCAAATATAGCCCCTAAGACATTAACGTTGAAATGCTGATGAAATGCTTCTGCAGAAATCTGTTCAATAGGTGTATATCCTTGATAGGCTGCATTGTTTACCAAAATATCCAAGGTCCCGAAGGCTTTCTTTGTTTCTTCAAACAGTCTGATTACATCGGCTTCTTTCGACACATCGGCTTGCACCGCAATGGCTATGCCCCCATTGTTGGTTATGGTTTTCACTACTTCATCCGCTGCTTCTTTGCTTGAAGCATAATTTACTACAACCTTTGCTCCTTCATGGGCGAAGTGTTTTGCGATAGATGCCCCAATTCCTTTTGAAGCACCTGTAACTAACGCTACTTTGTTTTTTAGTTTACTCATTATTTCAATTACAAATTAGTTATTTTAGTGCATAGTTTGTCATTCCGCCATCAATTACAAACTCACTTCCTGTAATAAAAGCGGCATTGTCAGAAGCTAAAAACAGTACCATGTTTGCGATTTCTTCGGGTTGCCCCATTCTTTTTACTGCAGTAGATGCCACAATTTGTTCTGTAACCTGTTTTTCTACCTCTTTCGGCATTCCTACTTTAGCCAATACTCCTGTGTCCGTTGGTCCAGGGGTAACAATGTTCACGCGAATTTTTCGTTCTGCCAATTCATTTGCTGCAACTTGGGCAATTTTGTTTACCGCAGATTTTGTTGCGGAATAGGCACTGACATTTATATTTGACAAATGTGCTGCGTTTGAGGATGTGAATACAACCGAAGAACCTTCTTTCAAATGGGGCATCATTTTTTGCAACGTAAAAAAATATCCTTTTACATTGGTATTGAACTGCGCATCAAAATCCGCTTCTGTCGTGTGTTCAATTGGCGCAAATACTGCAATTCCAGCATTCAAAAACAAAACATCTAATTTTGTTCCGCTTTCTGAAATTGCCTTTTCTAAAACTGCAATTCCTGCCAAATTTGAAGTATCCGAAACTACCGTTTTTAATTTCGGGCTGTTGATTTCTGCCGCCGCTTTTTGCAGATTGTCGGCACTTCTTCCTGTGATCCAAACGCTTGCTCCTGCGCTGATAAATGCTTTTGCGGTTGCAAACCCTATGCCTGTGCTTCCTCCTGTAATGACAACGTTTTTATTTGTGAAATCCATTTTCGAAAATTATTTTATTTGTTTTATGGAACAAAGGTAGATAGAGAAAGTTTATTTTTGTTACTTTGTAACCAAAAGTAACAGTAACTTTTGAGTAACAAGGTAACTTATGGAGGAAATAAAGTGTCCAAACAACGAGAATAAAATGCAAATTATGGCTGTCCAAGACGCAATGGACATTCTTAACGGCAAATGGAAGATTTCTATTATTGCCTCTTTGTGTCACCACAACAAAAGAAGGTTTTCCGATATTTTGAGTGATGTTAACGGGATTTCAAACAAAATGTTGAGCAAGGAATTGAAAGATTTAGAAATAAATAAACTCGCCAAACGAACTGTTTTAGATACACACCCTATAACAGTTGAATACACGCTCACAGAATACGGGCTGAGCTTACAAACTATAATTAGCCAGTTGGCCAATTGGGGAACTGAACACCGAAAAGTGATTATCGGAGAATAGACGATGACAGAAAGTAGGAATAGATTTTTGTGGGGATATTTTTTTTAATAGGCAGCGAAACATCCTTCTTTGTTTTTTTCAAGTGTCGGACCGCGCAGTCATTTAGACTAGACTGGTAGTTTTCTTGTACTAAAGCGGATTTACCAATTCTCACAAATACAAAACAAACATCACATTAAGCCAATTGCCCAAATCCGTTTAGTAGCTGTTGCCTAAAGTTATTTATTTACGATATTTTATTTTTCTTGTGCTTTCGGATTTCTTTACAAGTAAGCCATTTGTTAAGGTTGAATAAATTTGTTTAACCCAATTACCAAATTTATCGTATTCAATTTCCATTTCATATTTTGCTGACTTGACTACATCACCAAATTTATTTACTTTATCTCCAGGTTGATTCTTTGTAGACTCAATTTTAGCTGTTTCAGAATTTATAAGTTCATTTTTTTTGTTAAAGTAATTAATGGTCACTTCGTTTTTTTCATAATTGTAATCTGCTGTTTCCTTTCCTTCCATTTGGTTTCCAACAAATATTGTAAGTTCTATTGGATAACCTTTTTCATTGTTAATTATATTTGTATGTCGTATGATACTTCCAGATTGGTCTTTTTCAATAATTGAATTTAAAATTCCGTTAGAATCATACGAATGATAAGAGATTTCAAAAAAATGCCCTAATAATGGATGCCAATTCTCTAATTTTCTTGCTAAGCTTCGCACACCTGTGCTATCATATATTCTGGTTAGACGTTGTTTTAAGTTATCATTATCATCATATCTATTTTCAATAGTTACTTTATTATGGTTATTATAATTGGATACATATCTCATTTTTTCTATACTTTTTGAATTATAAAAAGTAGTTTTTGTTTCGGTTTCCGTAACCAACTTATCAGAATGAAAATCATTCTTTTTGCCAAAATTTAGAGCTGTCATAATACTTTGAGAGTAAGTACTATAATTTAAAAGGACTAATGTTATTAATAGTATTTGTCTCATAAGTATTTTGGATATTGAAAACGTTCTGTTACTACAGCTTATTTGAAACTAAATTAAGCCCATTATTCGGATTTACCAAAACTTCCAAATACAAATCAATTTTCCCATTATGTCAATTGCCAAAATCCGTTTTAGTAGCTGTTGGCGGTAGTCAATTTGCTATTGTTTGGTCATTTTTTCCACTCCAAGAAAGAATTTTATAATCTACATTTGGTTCTTTTTCAATTTTCGTTATGTCATCAGTCAAAGTTGTTTCATACCAATTTCCATTCTTATTTGCGATTACCCAAAAGACTTTTTCATTGATAATTTGTTCAATGAGCATTTCAAGTTCATCTATATCGTCAACGGAATATGCAGAGTTAGGAAAATGATTTTGTATCCATATTGAATTGTCTTCTGTTGTTCGAATTGTAATTCCGCCAATTTCTGCATTATTCAAGTTTGCGGAATGTATCAATAAGAAATCATTATCACTTTCATCTTCAAAATTTAATTTCGGAAATTTAAGAAGGATTTCAATGTAAATGTTTTTTGAAAAATAGTTCATACTTATCGATTACTTGATATGATTAGCGCCAACGTCAGACTGTGAAAAAACTTTCAAAATCCTACGACCAAATATACAAAAATACTTGTAAGAAAAATAAAG
>CAILTC010000213.1 GCA_903837025.1 uncultured Bacteroidota bacterium
CAGGAAGCGGAATTTTCCTTGTATATGCTGTTGATGGTGAGGAAAAAGAATTGATTATGGTAGGTTCTACTGGAACTATCCAAAATGACGGAACATTGAAAAGCAAAAACGGTGGATTGTTTGATAAAATTGTAAACGGACATCAATTTGCTAAAACGGGAAGAAAATATTCTTGGCCAGCACAAATGAAAATAGAAAGTATTGCTCGTTTAGAAGTATATTGGTATGAAACTTTCAACGAGAAAAATAAAGTAATTCCAACTTTCGCAGAAGGTCAAATTTTACAAAATTTCTTGGATGAAAATGCAAAATTACCAAGATGGAATGTTGCTTTTTAAAACAGCATTCTAAATAAATAGCTAAAGCTCCACAATTTGTGGAGCTTTTTTTTTACATTAAAAAGGACTAGACCATTTTGAATCAACATATACATTGGTTCCCGAAAGGGTTTTTAAGAAAGCAACTAAAACATTGTATTCGGATTCGTTTTCTGATTTTTTACCAAAAATAAAAAAACGTTTTTGACTCTTTTTCTTCTTAATTAAATCCAATGATTTATTGATGGTGATGCGGTAAATCCAAGTCTTGATTGAAGATTGGTTCTTAAATTGCGAAAGGGATTGATGCAATTGCACAAAAACATCTTGGGTGATTTCTTGAACGTCTTCAATGTTTTGTAAATAATTGATTTATAGATTGTTAAACAGTACTTTATGCTGATTGTAAATGGTTTCAAAATTAGTTTTCGGATTTAACATGTGCGAAAAGTAGTAATTATTTTTTAATGTTATATATTGTATGGTATAAATTTGGAATTGTATTTTTTTTCAATGCGCAATTATTCTTATATTTGGCGACTATTACCTAGCCCTGATTACTTCACCGCACTTTTTTTTAATAGGAGTTCAGTGAATTTCATTTGAAGTGAAAATCCTTTTATGTTTTTGCTGCCAGAAACATAAAAGATTGCAACGAATAGCAGGAGAAAGGTCCAAATAAAAATTAAATTAATCATAAAATATGAAATTACTCGAAGGAAAAGTAGCCATAATTACTGGCGCAAGTCGCGGAATAGGAAAAGGAATTGCGGAAATTTTTGCTAAAAACGGTGCAAATGTTGCTTTTACGTATAGCTCGTCTGTAGAATCTGCCTTGGCATTAGAAAACGAATTGAACGCAATGGGCATAAAAGCCAAAGGATATCAATCGAATGCAGCCGATTTTAACGAAGCGCAAATTTTCGTGGATGCTGTTTTGGCCGAATTTGGAACAATTGATATTTTAATAAACAACGCCGGAATTACCAAAGATAATTTGCTAATGCGTATGTCTGAAGCTGATTTTGACAACGTAATTGATGTTAATTTGAAATCTGTTTTTAATATGACCAAAGCAATTCAAAGAACTTTTTTGAAACAACGTGCAGGTTCAATTATCAATATGAGTAGTGTGGTTGGTGTTTCAGGAAATGCAGGACAAACTAATTATGCGGCTTCAAAAGCGGGTGTTATTGGTTTTACAAAATCAGTTGCGTTAGAATTAGGTTCGCGTAACATTCGTTGTAATGCCATTGCTCCTGGATTTATAGAAACTGAAATGACGGCAAAATTAAGTGACGAAGTCGTTCAAGGTTGGAGAGACGGAATTCCGTTGAAACGTGGCGGAACTACCGAAGATGTTGCAAATGCTTGTCTTTTCTTAGCTTCGGATATGAGCGCATACATTACAGGACAAGTGTTGAATGTTTGTGGAGGAATGCTTACTTAA
>CAILTC010000214.1 GCA_903837025.1 uncultured Bacteroidota bacterium
TAATTTATAAAAATATTTTTTGAGCATTTTGTCTGTTTATTAAAAAGCAAAATTACTTTATTTTTTTCCTTAGCTTCTATTTTTTAACGCTTCTTTTTTGCTTAATGGTTTCAAGTTGGTTTGGTTTACATAATTGAGTACTGCCTCAGGATTTGTCTTTGCGTACTCGCGCAAAGCCCATCCGATGGCTTTTTGAATGAAAAATTCACTTGAAATCTTGTGTTTTTCACATTGGGATTGCAATAATTCGAAGTTGGTTTTTTGCTTATATCCCAATTGAAAAAGAATTGTACTTCGATTCAGCCACCTATTCTCGGAATTCGAAAATCGTTCCACAACTTTTTGGGTTTCTGATGGAAATTCAAGTAGGTATTCCCCCAAAATGTATTTCGAAATCGTATCAACACTATCCCACCATGAGTGGGTAATCAGGAATTTTTCGATGAGTTTGATGTCTTCTTTTTTATAATTTCCCTTGAGTTGTTTGATTAGTATTTCGATAGCGCAATAGTGTAATTCTCGTTGTTTTTTGGCGAATAACTGCATGGCAATTTCTCTAGCGTTTTCCGAAACTTCTTGCTGGTTTTCTTTTTCTATTTTCTTAAAAATAAGTCTTCTTTCGGTAGTTTTTATTCCAAAAAACGAAAAATGATTCCGCATGTATTTCGCCATCGCAAACGCATTTTCTGGATTGCTTTTTTCTTCAAAAGCGGTTTCTAAAGAGGGGATGAAATTCATTAATTGCTAATTTTTTATTATTTCTTTTGTGATTTCTCCTTTGTCGAAATGACAAAATTTAATTAATTATTCACAGTCGAAGAGTTAAAATCCCACCGCTTTATCATCGCCTCTATAATCTGCTCCGCCTTCTAATTTCCCATTGGGCAAAACTAAAATAGCATCTACTTTTCCTAGAACTGGCGGATTTTTTTCGTTGATGATATAGCCTTTCGATTTTAAATGATCCAAAGTAATTTTCGAAAACGCATTGGGTTCAAAAACCAATTCATCTGGTAGCCATTGATGATGAAAACGGGCTGCGTTTACCGCCTCTTGCATGCTCATTTTCAACTCATACACATTCAAAATTGTCTGTAAAACCGATGTGATAATCGTCGAACCGCCCGGTGTTCCTACAACCATAAATAATTTTCCGTTTTTTTCGATAATCGTTGGCGTCATCGAACTCAACATTCTTTTTTGAGGCGCAATACTATTGGCTTTGGCACCCACTAAACCATACGAGTTTGGCACGCCCGGTTTAGCACTAAAATCGTCCATTTCGTTATTGAAAAAGAAACCCAATTCATCCGAATACAATTTAGAACCATAAGCCCCATTGAGTGTTGTTGTTACCGAAACCGCATTTCCTTCGGCATCAATAATCGAATAATGGGTGGTTTCATTACTTTCTGAAATCGAAATTTCACCATGGGAAACTTCCGAAGATAAAGTTGCTTTGTTCCAATCGAAAGATTTCATGCGTTGTTTTAAATAATTTTTATTGAGCAATTCGGCTTGCGGAATTTTCACAAAATCAGGATCGCCCAGAAAATAATTTCGGTCTGCATACGCGCGTCGTTCGGCTTCGGTAACCACTTGAATGGTTTTTATGCTGTTTTGTCCATATTTTGAAATGGGAAAAGGTTCAATCATTTTCATAATTTGTTCCAAGGTAATTCCTCCGCTTGAGGGTGGTGCCATCGAAATTATTTTTAAATCTTTGTAATTGAAAATGATTGGATTTCGCCATTTTACTTCATATTTCGATAAATCTTCGAGCGTGATTATTCCGCCTTTTTTTTGGAGAAAAGCGACTATTTTCTCGGCAGTTTCACCTTTGTAGAATTCGGCTGCACCATTATTCATTATTCGCGTTAATGTTTCGGCAAGTGCAGGGTATTTGATGGTGTCGCCAATTTTATAATTTTGGGCAAGCAAGGTTTTTTCGCCGCTCACTTTCGCAATAGCATCTTTATAATTTCGCAATCTTTTTTCTTGTTTATCGGTAACTACGATTCCTTTTTTTGCCAAAGCAATTACGGGTTTCATAATTTCTTGTATCGAAAGTTTTCCTAATTTTTCGTGAACGGCAAAAATCCCTGCGATGGTTCCCGGAATGCCTATTGCCAATGCGCCGTTAACGCTCAGATTTGGAATTACCGCTCCGTTTTTATCCAAATACATGTCTTTTGAAGCTGCCAAAGGCGCTTTTTCTCGGTAATCTAAAGTGCCGGTTTCTCCGTTGGCTTTTCTGTAAACCATAAATCCTCCACCTCCAATATTTCCTGCATAGGGGTAGGAAACTGCCAAAGCTAATTCGGTGGCAACCATGGCATCAAAGGCATTGCCGCCTTTTTTTATGATTTCGACTCCAATTTTAGAAGCTTCTTCTCGTGCCGAAACTACCATTGCTTTTTGGGTAAGCAAACCAGTTTGTGACGCAATTTGATTTGGAAATAAACAGAGAATAAAAAAGTAAATTAGAAGGGCAATTTTTCTCATAATAATTGTAATTTATGTTTGGAAAAAGCAGTTACTTCCTCAAAAAAAGCAGTGAATTCGGCTTCAAATTCGGAATAATAGGTTTGTAATTCTACAACCGAAAACCGCATATTCGAATTGCGTTTCATACGATTATCCATTTTTTCTAAAATTATTTCAATGCCTTCAACCGTTTGGTAGCTCATTAACCAGTTTTGCTTTATCAAATAAGGCACCATTTTTTGCGTTTTTTCATTCAGAAAATCATAGTTATCGCTCAAAGATTGGTAAAACCGGATTGTAAAATGTTCTAATGTTTCATCGGAATAATTGTTCCAGTTTTTTGCCAAAAAATGATCGTAAAAAATATCTACGATGATACCCGAATAATGGTGGTAATTGGCGTGTAATCTTTTGGTACTTTGGCGAAAAATAGGATGCGCATCGGTAAAAGTATCGATGGCACGATGCAGGATAATTCCTTTTTGAATATCCATTGGAAAAATGTCAAAGTTTTTTCCGTGAATTCCATCGGCCATAAAATTGCCAATTTTTATCAAATCATGGTCTCCAGAAAGGTATATGTGGGCTAGAAAATTCATTCGCCTAATTTAGATATTTAAAATGAATATTATAAACTGTGTTTATTATATTTGTATTCAAAATCCAGAAATTTATAATTCTAATCTAAAATAATAAGAATGACTTTAATAAAATCGATCTCAGGAATTCGTGGAACCATTGGAGGTAAAGTAGGCGATAACCTCACACCCGTTGATGCTGTTAAATTTGCTTCGGCTTACGGAACTTGGTTAAAAAAAGGGGATACAAGTAAGAAATTCAAGGTTGTTGTTGGTCGTGACGCCAGAATTTCGGGACCAATGATTCATAATTTGGTGGTCAATACCTTAGTAGGTTTAGGAATTGACGTGGTCGATTTGGGACTTTCTACGACGCCAACGGTAGAAATTGCTGTTCCTTTAGAAAATGCCGACGGTGGAATTATTCTTACCGCTTCGCACAATCCGAAACAATGGAATGCCTTGAAATTATTGAACGAGAAAGGAGAATTTTTGAATGGTATCGAAGGCGAGAAAATCCTCGAAATTGCCGAAGCCGAAGCTTTCGATTTCTCGGATGTTGATGATTTGGGAGAAATTACCGAGAATGATGCTTATATGGACATTCATATCGATGAGGTTTTAAATTTGCCTTTGGTAGATGTTGAAGCCGTAAAAGCCGCCAAATTTAAGGTGGTCGTTGATGGTGTGAATTCTTCGGGTGGAATTATTATCCCTAAA
>CAILTC010000215.1 GCA_903837025.1 uncultured Bacteroidota bacterium
CAGCCATTCAAATTGAAAAAAGTACGAATACGAAAGCACGAAAATTTTGGCTTTGGTTAAGTGTTGGTGTCAATTTAGGTTTTTTGGGCGTTTTTAAATATTATGATTTTTTTGCCAGTTCTTTTTCCCAATTGATAGGATCTTTCGGAATTCATTCGTCACCTATTTTGCTTAAAATTATTCTTCCGGTAGGGATTTCGTTCTATACTTTTCATGGATTATCGTATATAATCGATATTTATTATAGACGAATTAAAGCCGAAAGATCATTTGTTGATTATGCCTTATTTGTTAGCTATTTTCCGCTTTTAGTGGCTGGACCTATCGAAAGAGCAACCCATTTATTACCCCAAATAAAAATAAAAAGAGATTTTAATTTCGAAAAAGCCAAAGAAGGAATTCATCAGATTATATGGGGTTTGGTCAAGAAAATGGTTATTGCCGATACCTGTGCTCAGTATGCCAATGCGATTTTTGATCATTATACGACCATGAATTCTTTATCACTAATTCTGGGAGCTATCTATTTCGCATTTCAAATTTATGGTGATTTTTCAGGATATTCGGATATTGCTTTAGGTACGTCAAAACTATTTGGCATCGATTTATTACGCAATTTTAATTACCCTTATTTTTCTCGTGATATCGCTGAGTTTTGGCGTCGCTGGCATATTTCGTTATCTTCTTGGTTTCGGGATTATCTTTATATTCCGTTGGGCGGAAGCAAAGGGTCAAAGTGGAATCAGGTTCGGAATGTGTTTGTTATTTTTGTGGTTAGCGGGTTCTGGCATGGAGCAAATTGGACGTATATCGCTTGGGGTTTCATCAATGCGCTGTATTTTTTGCCGTTATTATTGCGTAACAAAAATCGAGAAAATATTGAAATTATCCATCTTCATTGGAATCTAAATTCCATAAAAATCATTGGAAATATAATTTTAACTTTTGGGTTAACTTGCTTTGCTTGGATTTTCTTTAGATCAAAAACAATTAGCGATGCGTTTCATTATATAAAAAGAATTTTTACCAATAGGGATTTTAGTATTCAATATTTTGACTTTGAGCGGTATAGTATTGAAATACTCCTTTTGTTGATTTTATTTATTTTGATCGAATGGTTTAATAAAAATAAGGTAGAACCCATTTCAGGAAAATACAGCACCATCAAATTGGGAATTTGTATTATGGCAATTTTGGCTCTCGGAGTGTTTTCCGATTATAAGGAATTTATCTATTTTCAGTTTTAAAAAAAAATAGTCAAATACCCTTTTTAGTGTAATTTGTTTAATGATGATTTTTTTGCATATATGAATGATATAAAATTAGGAAAATTGCATTACATAGATGCCATGAGGGGTATAGCTATTTTAATGGTAGTAATTCATCATTCTGCTCAGCAAGGAACTGTAAAAATGCCCCATGGATTATCAGTTTTTTTAAGTTTAGGAACAAGAGGAGTTCAGCTTTTTTTTATCGCTAGTGCTTTTACTTTATTTAGGTCCCATCAAAGTAGAATCATTTTTGAAAAGAATCCAATAATAAATTTTTTTATTAGAAGGGTTCTTAGAATTGCTCCCATTTATTATTTAGGGATTTTATATTATATTTTTCAAGATCATTTTGGAGTGCCTTATTGGCATGATGTCCAGCCTTACATTTCTAAAGCAAATATAATGTCGAATGTGCTATTTCTGCATGGTTTTAGTCCCTATTGGATCAATAGTTTAGTACCAGGAGGATGGTCGATAGCTGTTGAGATGCTTTTTTATACTATTTTTCCTTTTTTAGTTGTTAGGATAAAAAAATGTGATGACGCATTTGTTTTCCTTAATTTTTCTTTGATTTTTAAACTTTTTTTTCAAGAATTTTTCACCCAATTTCAATTAATACCTTCAAATCCAATCTGGAGAGAATTTTTATTTTATTATTTGCCTTGTCAGTTACCTATTTTCGCTTTGGGGATTATTATGTTTTTTTTAATTGAAGATTTTAAAAACATAAAATTGGTGAATAATAAGAGTATATTGCTTTTTTTGATTTTATTAGTTTTGCAAGTGGGGTCAAAATTCGATTTTTTATATCTGAATCATATTGTTTTTGGTATTCTTTTTTTAATTTTCGGTATTCTTTTGAGTAAAGGAAAATTGAGTTTTATATCTAATTCCATTTCAAGATACATTGGAAAAGTAAGTTTTAGTATTTATATTTTTCATTTTATAGTTATTTCATGGTTGACAAAATTTCATTTAATCGATTTTTGCGATAACTATTTGATGAATTTTTCAATCCGATTTTCTTTGATTTTGTCGGTTTCTGTACTGATTTCTTCCATGAGTTATAATTTAATCGAAATTCCATTTCAAAATTTAGCTAAAAAGATTATCTCAAAAATGGATTCAAAATAATTAATTTACAAATTAAACATGCACATCGCTTTTCTTACCCCCGAATATCCACACGAAAAAATGCCCCATGCGGGCGGTTTAGGCACGAGTATAAAGAATTTGGCGGAAGCATTAACCCAACATAATATTGAAATTACAGTATTTGTTTACGGTCAACAAAAAGCTGAAATTTTCACAGAAAATAACATTCATTTTCATCTAATTCAAGATGAAAAATACGTTGTTGCTAAATGGTTTTTATACAGAAAGTGCATTCAGAATTATTGTAATAAAATAATAAAGGAACAAAATATTGATATTCTGGAAGCAGCTGATTGGACAGGAATTACCGCTTTTATGAATTTTCGAATTCCTCTTGTGATTCGGTTTCATGGGAGTGATACTTATTTTTGTCATCTCGAAAAGCGTCACCAGAAGGTTAAGAATTTTTGGTTTGAGAAATTGGCTATTCAAAAAGCAAAAGCCTTTATTGCTCCAACAACTTTTGCAGGAGCGGTTTCCCAAAAACTTTTTGGCATAAAAAATAAAACAATACAAACCATTCATTACGGTCTGGAACTCGATAAATTCGAAAATCCCAATCCTGATATTTTTGAAAAAGGTTTGATTTTATATATTGGAACCATTATCCGAAAAAAAGGCGTTTTTGAATTGCCTAAAATTTTTAATCTGGTTCGGCAACAACATCCCGAAGCGAGATTGATTTTGATTGGTGGTGATTCGGCTGATATTGCGACACAATCTCCATCTACTTGGCAAATTTTGCAAAATCAATTTCATAGTGAAGATTTAAAGAATGTTTCCTATCTTGGAAAAATCCCATACAACGAAGTGCAAAATTATATAAAAAAGGCCAATGTCTGTGTTTTTCCCACATTTGCAGAAACACTTGGAATGGTTACTATTGAATCGATGGCGTTGCAAAAAACAGTTGTAAATAGTAATATTGGTTGGGCAAATGAATTAATTATTGACGGTGAAAGTGGCTTCTTGGTTCATCCTGAAAATCATTGTGAATATGCAAATAGAATCAATTCTATTTTAGCCGATAATCCGTTGGCGAAACAAATGGGAAAAAATGCCCGTCAGCGAGTAGAATCACTTTTTGATATTCAAAAAATTGCCACTGAAAATATTCGTTTTTATAAATCTTTAATCGACTAAGTTTTGATCGTAGTATATCATAAAAACAATCGGATTTCTAAAGTGGTTTCCGGCGAAAATTGTCTTTTGTCTTTTGATGGCAACACATTAATTTCGGAGGGTTTGTATAATTTGGCTGTTCAGTTTCCAGAATCAAAGATAGTTTGGTGCAACGAAGAATTGCAGGACTGTCTTAATTTAAAAGATATTGATGCCGTTTTTCATCATAATAAATTGATGCTTTCCTATCATCCTGGACCAATTGATTTTCTAGGTCGAAAAATAGGTTATGTGGAGGAATCTCCTTTTATCAAGATTAATAAAAAAGTATCCTATCCTACTTGGCAAATGAGTAGTACTGTTGGAGTCGTTCATGCTTCGTTACTACTTGAAATTAAGAATAAAATCAAAATGGATGCTGATTTTGATTATTACCTGAATGCTGTTGCCAAGGTTTGTATGCCTTTAGGATTGTTCTGTTATTCGGAACCTAAATTATTAAACGCTTTTGAAGGTAGTATTGTTTATAAAGAAACATCCATTTACACGCTGTTTAAGTTTGTCAAACAGCATTATAAAAAGCGTTGGCAAATACTTCTTTTTTTGAATTTAATGGTATTCGAAAAGCAATTTCCGCTACTTCCTTTTGTCTTTTCTATATTTTATAAAACCCGTAAAAATATTAAGCTGAATTTAGACTTTATTCCTGTTCAATCTACTTTAAGAACGACAATCGATAAAACTATTGATGTAATTATACCTACTATTGGTAGAAAAAAAGAGTTATACGATGTGTTATGTGATTTAAGTAAGCAAACCCTTTTGCCTATAAATGTGATTATCGTAGAACAAAATCCATTGCCCAATAGCGAATCGGAATTGGATTATTTGACTGCAGAAAAATGGCCATTTATTATAAAACACACATTTACGCATCAGTCGGGTGCTTGTAATGCTAGGAATATTGCCTTGTCTCTGGTCGAAAGCGAATGGGTTTTTTTAAATGATGATGATAATCGGTTAGAAAATAATTTATTACAAGAATTTTTGTTTAAAGCAGAACAGTTTGGGACACAAGTTGTGACTACATCTTATTTGCAAAAAAACGAAATACAGCATTATAACCGGATACATCAATCAGGGATTTTTGGTTCTGGTAATAGTTTTGTAAAAAAAACAGCTTTAGCTGAGGTCGGCTTTGATATAGCTTTGGAATTTGGTTATGGCGAAGATTTCGATTTTGGAATGCAACTAAGAAATAAGGGATTTGACGTTATTTATTTCCCAGAACTACGTATTTTGCATTTAAAAGCTCCATTTGGAGGATTTAGAATTAAAATAAAGCAGTTGTGGGAGGATGAATTAATACAACCCAAACCATCTCCAACGGTATTGTATGTCATGCTTAAAAATTATACTAAAGAACAACTTTCCTGTTATAAATTGGTACTATTTTTAAAATTACTAAAAAAGGAATCTTTCTTGAGTTGTTTTAAATTTTTAAAATCATTTCAAAAAAAATGGGATGTAAGTTTGTATTGGGCTAATAAAATATAACTGATGAAAAAAGAAAAAATACGAATTAGTTTTCTCATAACGCACTATAATAGACCATTAGATTTATTGGAGTGCCTTGAAGGGATAAAAAAAATGAATATCTCTAATTATGAAATTGTTGTAAGTGATGATGGGAGTGATGAGGAAAACAGAAAGCTTATCCATGAATATAAAATCGATAAATTAATTTTAGCAAAAAAAAATCAAGGTCTTGCCGCAAATATAAATAAAGGTATTGAGTCTTGCGAGGGTGAGTACATTATTTATTGTCAAGAAGATTTTATATTAGATTCTAAAATTAGTACTATTTTACCAGAATGTTTGGAGCTTTTGGATTCGCAAAAAGCGGACATGATTCGGTTTACAGCAAATTACAAATTTAATAAGCTTATCAATTTATCTGAAAATGTATTTTTGATTCCAAAATTTTCTATTCGCAATTTTCTATTAAATTATTATCAATATAGTGATCATCCATTCCTTACAAAAAAGATTTTTTATAATAAATATGGTAGTTATCTTGAAAACACTTCTGGAAGATATGGGGAAACTGAATTTGCAATAAGAATATTTAAATCAAATGCTAAGATTGCGATAACTAAAAGTTCATTAGCTACATCTGTTGTTGGTAGTGAATCGGTATTAATTAATGAGTCTATTTTAAAAAGTAAGGATTATAAAATAAATAAACCATTGATTAAGATTGCTCGAGCTTTCAGATTATATTTAGAATGGTTTTTATATCGAAAATCAAAAAGAGGTTTGAAGACCTATAGAAACTTTAGGGAAAATTAAAGTTGTTTTTATATGCTCAAAATATACACCGATACCACTTTTATAACACCACAATACAGGAGAATTATTTTTCCGCTATTGTTCGATTTGTGTTACGCCAAGACTACAAATTTATTGAAGATATATCAAATAGTCTATAGTATTGACGCCGCCGATGTGGTTATTGTTCCTGTTGCTATTGCTTATTTTTTTGAAAATAATAAAAGCCAATGGCTTTATGATTTTATCGATAAAGGAAATACTGCTCATAAACCAGTTTGGGTTTATTCTGGCAACGATTGCGGTATTACGTTAAATGCCAATGTTTATACGTTTCGATTAGGTGGTTTTCACAGTAAGTTAAATGATAAAACATTTATTTTGCCTTCTTTTATAATGGATCCGTTGGGTATTTTAAAAAAAGAATTCGTAGAACCAATTCCTAAAAAAAGATTGCCAAGTATCGGTTTTGTTGGTCATGCCGATAGTTCAATGCGCAAATGGATAAAAGAAATTTCAGTCTTTTTGTACCTTAATCTAAAACGAATTAGTAAACGCCTTTTTGAGGATTATCAATCTTTTTATCCGTCGAGTATAAAACGGTATCATTTATTGATGGCTTTGAAGAAAAATAATCAAATTGAAACTGATTTTATTTATAGGGACAAATACAGGGCAGGTGTCAAAACAGAAGACGATAAGCTAAAAACTACTCTTGAATTTTTTGAAAATATAGATGCCAATCCATATGTTTTTTGTTTAAGAGGCGCTGGTAATTTTTCGGTTCGATTGTATGAAACTTTGGCCATGGGACGAATCCCGGTTATAATAAATACGGATATTCGCTTGCCTTTGGATGAAATTATAAGCTGGAAAAATCATTGTGTACTAGCAACAGAAAATGATTTTATGAATGAATTAATTCAGTTTCATTCGACCATAAATGAAAATGATTTTGTACAAATGCAAATCAATAATCGAAATTTGTGGCTCGATTATTTAAACCGGGATACTTATTTCAATCGAGTTTACTTCATTTTTAAAGAAAAAATTACATGAAATTTTCCCTCATCATTTGCACCTATATGCGTCCTCAACCCTTATTGCTATTATTGCAATCGGTTCAGGAGCAAACAATCTATCCCAACGAAATCCTAATTATTGATGGTTCTACAAATCAGGAAACAGAAAAAATTTTAAAAGAGAGTCCTTTTGATAATTTGAACTATTTCAGGGTTCCAACCGAACATCGAGGTTTAACTAAGCAAAGAAATTTCGGGATTGAAAGAGTTGGTAACGAAATAGAAGTAGTTTGTTTTTTAGACGATGATATCGTTTTAGAAAATGATTATTTTGAACAACTTCTCAAAACGTACACTATTTTTCCTGAAGCCCTGGGTGTTGGAGGTTATATTATCGATGAAACTAAAAGTGAATTTGTTGGAGATAATTACCAACCCAAAATAGGCGAGTATTTTTTGATGGTTGGAAAAGAAAAGACGGAAGCCGCTTTATTCTTCGAAAAAAATTTGGCTTAGATAGTGATTGCCCACCAGGATATTCCTCTTTATATTCGCATGGTCGAAGCATCGGTTTCTTGCCGCCAAACGGGAAAATATATCCCGTTGAAATGCTAATGGGTGGTGTTTCATCTTTTAGAAAAGAGGTTTTTAATACCCTGAAATTCTCAACCTATTTTGAAGGTTATGGTCTGTATGAAGATGCTGATTTCACCTTGCGAGTAGCTAAAATTGGAAAGTTATATGTGAATACTTCAGCAAAATTAAACCATTATCATGCCGCTTCCGGAAGACCCAACCAATACCAATATGGAAAAATGGTAGTAAGAAATGGTTGGTATGTCTGGCGAACAAAAAACCCAAAACCATTATTTGATGCAAAACTGAAATGGCATTCGATAACAATTCTCTTGACATTGATTCGATTTTCCAATACATTTACAACTGATAATAAAAAACAAGCTTTTACGGAAGCGATAGGTAGAACTGTTGGGTGGTGGAGTTTGTTTATTAATAAGCCTAAATGATTTTCGCATAAATAATTCAGTACAAATATTCTCAGAACTATTTAAAATATAATAAATGCAATTAGCCATTTCTACTTGGACACATCATTTAAACCAACTTGTTTATTCCTATTTTTATTTCTGTGAAAAAGAAAAATTGAAAACAAATATAGTTTACGATAAAGACATTGTTCATAATGGAGCAGTTTTATATATAGAAGGGAAGGATGTTTTTTTTGATTTTTCTGATGATTCCAAATTTTTAGACGACCCCAAAAAATTTTCTTATTATTTCAAAAGATCGCTTAGACTAGAGGATAAACAAGGAAATGTTTATCCTTTGAATTTTAATGTGCCAATGGCTTATAAGTGCCATTCGTTATTATTGAATTTAAAAAGAGATCTATTGTTTGATAAATGGAGTAGGGTTGAAGTGATTAAGGCAATTGATAAGTTTGCTTTGTTTACAAAATCCTCACATGGGGTTTTAGATATTAGAAGGTATCCAAAAGAAGTTGTTGATTATGGGGGAAATGTGATATTTCATACACGATTATGGAATCCGGATAATCATCCCGATTCAGATGAAAAAGAAAGAAGAATATTGCAAAATGAATTCAGAATAAATGCTTGTAGAATTATTAAAAAGAATTTTAGTAGTTCATCTGTAGGTTTGTTCTCGGATGATTTATCTAAAAAATTAGCTCCAGATCTATTATTGGATTCAAAACATTCAAAAAAGGATAGCTATTTAAATATGTTAAATAAACATAATATTGGAATTGCGGATGATGGTTTAAAAGATACTCCAGGTTGGAAAATAGGAGAATATTTGTTGTTTGGAAAAGCTGTAATTACGACTCCTTTGAATATATCCTTAGACAATTTCAAAGAAGGTGTCAATTATGAAACACTATCAACGCGTTCTTCCTACTTAGAAATACCAAATAAGATAGAATCTTTATTAAAAAACAAAAAATATTTAGAGGTAGCTAATGCAAATAAAGAGTGGAGTAATCATTATATACATCCTCAAAATTATATAGAAAGAATACGCTCGATAATCATTTAGAATTTCCCTTTAAAAAGTTATTTTAAAAAGTCTTATAAAACAAAGTGAAGTTCATATTAAAACATTTTTATTTAAAAATTACATTTCTAGGATTATGATAAAGAGAGTTATAATTCGTTTGCAACAAGGGTTTAAATATTTTTTTATAAATGTCCTAATGGCATTAGGGATAAATAAATTTTATCAGTTAAAATTAGTTACCCCAATATATTTGAGACCTAAATCAAGTGATTTATTGGCCTTTCATCAAATATTTACTTTCAAAGAGTATGATATGAATTTAGGGTTTGTGCCAAAATTCATCATCGATGCTGGGGCGAATATAGGATTATCGGCACTTTTTTTTTCTAATAAATTTCCAGAAGCAAAAATCATAGCCATTGAGCCTGAAAAATCTAATTTTGAAATGCTTCAAAAAAACACAATAGAGTATAAAAACATTATATTAAATAAGCGCGCGCTATCTAATGAGTCTAACCATAATTTTAATGTAGTGGATAAAGGTTTTGGGAAATGGGGATTCGTGACTGAAATTCAAAATCCAAAAAATACTAATAACGTTATCGATACGGTTAGAACTATTACAATAGATGAAATATTGATTGAAAATAACATAGAATACCTTGATTTATTGAAAATTGATATCGAAGGAGGTGAAAAACAACTTTTTGAAAGTAATTATGAAAACTGGTTACCCAAAACAAAATGTATCATTATAGAACTGCATGATGGTATTACACCAGGAAGCTCAAAGAGCTTTTTTAAAGCGATAAGTAAATATGATTTTTCATATTTGAATAGAGGTGAAAATTTATTATTTATCAATAACAGTATTTCTAAGCATTTATAGTTAGAAAGGTATAATTCCAAAAAAGTATGACCTTCGTTATCATCACTCACGTTCCGCATACAATAGAAAACAAGGCGTTTTATGCCTATGCTCCTTATGTTCGTGAAATGAATAGTTGGATAAAAGGAATAGATAAGTTGATAATTGTAGCTCCTTTTTCTAATTCTGCCAAAACGGTTATCGAAATCAGTTATGAACACGAAAATATTGAATTTATACCCATTGACGGCTTCGATATTTTGAGTCTAAAAGCAATTGGTCGTTCTATTTATAAAATTCCTAGAATAAGTTTGCACCTTTTTTTAGCTATGCAAAAAGCGGATCATATTCACTTGCGATGTCCAGGAAATATTGGTTTATTAGGTTGTTTAGTACAGATTTTATTTCCAAATAAAATAAAAACAGCCAAGTATGCGGGGAATTGGGATCCTAAATCAAGGCAGCCTGTTAGTTATAGATTGCAAAAATGGATTTTAAGTAATGTTTTCCTAACTCAGAACATGCAAGTGCTAGTCTATGGTGAATGGGAAGGAAGTACTCGCAATATCAAACCTTTTTTTACCTCCACTTATACTGAAGCGGATAAATTGCCATTAATAGAAAAGAATTTAAAATCAAGAATAAATTTTGTTTTCGTAGGCACACTAGTACGAGGTAAAAATCCTTTGTATGCAATACAGCTAGTGGAAGCTCTGTTTAAAAAAGGACTCGATGTTGCTTTAACTTTGTACGGAGAAGGAATTGAAAGAGAGGCTTTAGAACACTATATCATCCAACATAATCTAGCAAAAATAATTTTTCTGGAAGGAAATCAGTCTAAAGAGGTGCTTCAAAAAGGGTATCAAAGCAGTCATTTTGTTATTTTGCCTTCGGAAAGTGAAGGTTGGCCTAAAGCTGTTGCCGAAGGCATGTTTTGGGGTTGTATTCCTATTGCAACTTCGGTTTCCTGCGTTCCTTTTATGCTTGAACAGGGCAATCGAGGGGTTTTGTTGACAATGAATTTAGAAGAAGATCAATTTCAAATTGAAGCTATTATCAATGACGAAGCAGATTTTGAAAATAAAAGCAAAAAGGCAAGTGATTGGTCTCGATACTATACGATGGATGTTTTTGAGAAAGAGATTAACAAACTGTTGCAATCATGAGAATTCTTCAAATCATAGACTCGCTAGAATCTGGAGGTGCTGAACGAATGGCTGTGAATTATGCCAATGCTCTTGCTCAAAGGGTTGATTTTTCGGCTTTGGCGGTGACTAGAAAAGAAGGTGCACTTTCGACTCAGCTGAGTAATAAGGTATCGTATGTTTTTTTAAAGAAGAAAAGTAGCTTCGATATAAAAGCCCTATTTCAATTGCGAAAATTCGTAATTTGCCATAAGATAGAAATTGTACATGCGCACAGTACTTCATTTTTTATGGCCTTTCTGTTGAAAATTACTTTACCATCGATTCAATTAATTTGGCATGACCATTACGGCGATAGTGAGTTTCTTTCGAAAAGGCCTTTCTTGAGTTTGCGACTAATTATCCCTTTCTTTAATGGAATCATTGCTGTGAATCAAAACCTCAAAGTTTGGGCAAAACAACAATTACATTTTGCAAATAGTATTTATTTACCTAATTTTCCCACCAAGGAAAAAGAAGCTAAAGCACATACTGTTTTGAAGGGAATTCAAGGCAAGCGAATCCTATGTCTGGCTAATTTAAGAATACAGAAGAATCATATTTTATTGCTGGATGTTGCTAAACGAATCAAAGAATCTCATCCCGAATGGACGTTTCATTTAGTAGGAAAAGATTTTGAAGATGATTATTCAAAACAAATAAGAAATCTGATTTTCGAATTTAATTTAGAAAACACCGTTTTTCTTTATGGTTCAAAACAGGATATACAAAACATCATGGAACAATCGACCATAGGAATTTTAACTTCACAATCCGAAGGCTTGCCCGTGGCACTTTTAGAATATGGATGGTATCATAAACCTGTTGTAGTTACAAACGTAGGCGAAATTCCTTTGCTTGTCGCCAATGCTAAAAACGGTTTTGTAATTGCTCATCAAGAGGAGGATTTATTTTATAAAGCTTTGATTCAATTGATGGAAAATGATGATTTACAATCTATTTTTGGCTTAGCACTTCACAAAACTATTATGGAAAACTATTCGGAAGGAGCAGTGATGGAGCAATATTTAAATTGGTTAGAAAATAGTTGCAAATGAAAAAAAATGACCTTTTATATCTCAATCTAATCCTGTTTCACGCCGGAATAGGTTTTTTGGTTTATTTATTACCTTTTGTTTCGAAGATATATGGCTATTCCATTTTTATATTTGGAGCTTATTACGTTATCAAGAAGCAAAACAAGAATAATGAAGCACTTATTGTGGCTGCTTATGTGGTAGGTAGTGAAGTTTTCTTGCGGATGACGCATGGCAATCCCCTATACGAAATATCGAAATATGGGGTGATGTTTTTTGTTTTTATAGGAATGTATTTCAGTGGCTTTTCCAAAGGGGCTATACCTTATTGGTTATTTTTGATTTTGTTAGTGCCCAGTGTGGTCATGTCTACTTTTGTACTTGATTTTGATACGGACATCAGGAAAGCTATTGCTTTTAATATTTCTGGCCCTGTTTGTTTGGGGGTGGCTTCACTTTATACCTTTAGGCGTAAGATTTCTTTAGATGAAACGAACACTATTCTCCTCAGTTTAGGATTGCCTATTATCAGCTGTATGGTATATTTAAACTTTTATACACCAAATGTACGAGATGTCATTACGGGAACTGGATCTAGTTATGAAGCTTCGGGAGGTTATGGTCCTAATCAGGTAGCGACTATTTTAGGCTTGGGAATGTTTATATTTTTTTCGAGAATTATACTAGAATCCCGTACCAAGTTTGCGATCATTATAAATTTGATTATTGCCCTAAATATTAGTTATCGCGGAATGGTGACTTTTTCGAGGGGGGGCATGGTTACTGGTTTTTTGATGATTGTACTATTGCTATTCTTTCTCTATTTTAAATCCAATTATACCGGAAGGGTAAAATTGAATTATATCATTATATTATTAACGGTGGCAATGATGGGAATATGGGGCTACACTTCCTTTCAAACAGGGGGTCTAATCGATAAACGTTATGCGAATCAGGATGCTGCTGGGCGTGTGAAAGAAAGTAAGTTTACGGGTCGGGAAGAAATCGCTACAGATGAAATTAATACTTTTTTGAAGAACCCTATTTTTGGTGTGGGTGTGGGCAAAGGGAAAGAAGTTCGAAAAGCAGAAACGGGAGTGGATGTTTTATCACATGATGAGATTACTCGTATGCTTGCTGAGCATGGTTCGCTAGGGATTTTATGTTTGTTGATCTTGTTTTTTACGCCTCTAGTTTTATATTTAGAGAATAAGTTTAATATGTATTTATTGTGTTTTGTCACTTTTTGGTTTCTTACGATCAACCACGCAGCTATGCGAACTGCCGCACCTGCATTTGTATATTCCTTGTCACTACTTAATGTTAATTTTGGACAAGCTTCTCGAAAAAGAGCAAATGGCAGTTTGGAATAATTGGGGGCAATAATGAAATAAATGTCTAATACTTGAACGCAACAAACAACTAAAAGGGATTTATAATTAGCGATAAAACCATAATCAATTGATTAATGAATAAAAAAAACTACTTTTAATTAACTTGTTCTATTAATCATGTTCTTTATCGATTTTTTTATTGGTCTTATCAGTCTATTGCGTAAATTTGTCTTTTAGTGAAAACAGGAAATAGTATTAATGAATAATAAAAACAAAATACATTTTGAAGTTTCAGAACGGAAGTTACTGTTGAGGATTTTTGACGTTGTTTTTGTTTTATTTGCATTGTTTCTAGTTGGGTGTTTACTTGATCTTGAATACCTAAAAGGTTTAACTTCTCATTTTTACTATGCACTAGTTCTTGGAATTTATATCAATGTTATCGGGACTGTTTTTGAAATGTACAACCTTCAAACAGCTAGTAACCATTATCAAGTATTCAAAAGTAGTATTCTTACGGCATCGGTTACGGTATTGTTTTATTTGTTAACACCTATTTTTTCAGCCCAATTGCCTAACAATAGATTTCAAATTTTACTCTTCTATGTTACTTTCCTTTTTGCTTTGTTGGCCTGGAGGATGTTTTATGTAAATTTCTTGGCTTCCAATCGGTTTTTGCAAAACGTTGTGTTGATATGTGACGGAGATCAGGTGGAAGAATTAATTCTAGGACTTGAAAGCTCAGATCCTCATTATCGAATCATTGCTTATGTCAATTCGGAACCTTCTAAAAGTACTACTGTAGGCTATCATTTTGTACAGCATCTTATGGTTGATGATTTGTTGACTTTTGTAGCGAATAATAGACTATTCGAAATTGTGATTGCAACACAAAAAACGGAAGAGATTACGGTTGAACTTTATCAAAAATTGCTTCATTTGTTAGAGTCGGGTACTACCATTCGCGAATATACCCAAGTATATGAATATAAAACGCATCGAATTCCTGTTCAATATATTACCCGTGATTTTTATAAGTTTTTTCCATTTAATCGAAGCAATAATAATCAGCTCTATTTATTGATAGTAAAAATAATGGAAACCTTTATTTCTATAATTGGACTACTTTTTGGAGGGATATTAGTTCCTTTTATAGTGCTTATAAATGCCTTTGGTAATAGAGGAAAATTGTTTTATACCCAAGAACGAGTTGGTAAAAATGGAAAAACATTTCAAATTCTCAAGTTTAGAACAATGGTTGAAAATGCCGAGAAAGCAGGAGCTGTGTTTTCGACTCCAAATGACTCTAGAACAACTCCTTTTGGAAAAATATTACGCAAGACTCGAATTGATGAAATACCACAATTTATTAATATACTAAAAGGGGATATGGCTGTAATTGGGCCACGACCCGAACGTCCTATTTTTGTAAAAGAAATTGCCGAAATAATGCCTTTTTATGAAACACGTCACGTCATTAAACCTGGTCTTACCGGTTGGGCACAAGTAAGTTATTCTTATGGAGAATCTATAGAAGATAGCTTGATAAAACTGCAATACGATTTATATTATATCAAGCATCGCAGTATTTTTCTAGATTTAAATATAGCTATTAAAACAATAAGTACGGTTTTGTTTTATAAAGGACAATAGTATATGTTATTATTCAAACTGATTTCTTGCATTTCAGTTCGATTTTAGATAACAAAAGGGAGTCGTTTGCTATTTCGAAAGACCAGCTTTACCAATAACAAAACACTTGTCAAGATAAGTGGTAACACAATTAATAGATGTATTTTGTTTACCATAACAATCAAATAAACAACGAGAAAAAGGATGTTTAATAGTGCTGAATTGATGATCCATTTCTTGTTATTTGTTAGCATAAAAAAGAATAAGATAAGAAGTGTTGGGTTGAACAAAAGCATATTATAATTGTTAGACAACTCTAGATGTTCCGAATAAAACCCAACAAAAAAGAAGAACATTCCCAACAATCCCATTGTCGCAAAATAAAACAAATCGATGCTTCTCTTATCGATAAAGATAATGAATACGAGTAAAAAAGCATAAGTATAAAAGTTATCCCAGATAGAACTTGGAGTTTCTTTTTTGATGTCTAAAAGCGTTTTACTTTCCTTGCACAGCAGATGGTTCTCAAAACGGATTAATTTTAAACTTTTTTGTAATTCTAAAGGCAAAAATATTTTTGTTCCATACGCATCCACTTTCTTTCCAAAAATGATACTAATACCCATTTTTTCATAAAAAGAATTGTCGAAATAAGGATACAAAATAGATCTATAAGTGATATCGGTATCTGTTTTTTTAACAATTATCTGTGATCCCAAAGTTTTGTTCAGGATATCTACCACCATCGAAGTACAGTTTTTGTCAATGAATTTATAGGTATAATAACTTTCGCTTGAACTTAAGGCGGTCGTTAGATTGTCGAGTAATTTTTGTTTATAAGCCAGCGGAATATTCAATTCTTGTTCAAAAACACTTCTTTTTTCGTAAGTATATTGACTCATAAAATCTTCATACTTATTAGCAACAGCAAAATACTGTAAATCTCCCTTTGTGAATTTCGCAACAAAATTTGGTGTAGAAAAATCAAAAGCACCATAATTATAAACCACATCCAGATTATTGTTTAAATCGGTTAAGCGAATGGCTGTGTGGCCAAAAAGCGAATAAGATTCGTTTCCAGTGTCGCAGGTAATAACGCTCACATGTGCATTTTTAGATAATAAAATGCTTTGTGAGAAACTGCTCATTGAAACAATCAATAAGAGAGAAAAGAATATTTTTTTGAAAGTTGTTTTCATTTATAAATGTATTAATGAAATTGTAATTATTCATCCATTTAACCAAAAAGTGAGTTCTGTCACAAAATTACAAAGTTTAATCCTTTTTTTAAGTTAAAAACTTATTGGGAATGATTTCTTGATGTCTCTTTAACTAGGTTTTCTTCTTGACTTTGCTACTTCGTGGCATATAATCTAATTTCTAAATTGTCCCAAATCTACTTTTACCGAAAATATATTCGAATACAAAGTTGTACTTTGATTCCCTAAATTCGTCAAAGCATAGTCTATTTGTATGCCTTTGTATTTAAATCCCAATCCAATATTAGGTTGAAAACCTACTTTTGTTGTACTGTCTAATTGTTGAATGTTTTGAAAATTTCCAGCTCCAGCACGTACGAAAACTAAATCGGTATAACCAAATTCTAATCCTAATGCAGGATCAACACTTACAAAATTAGTCGAAATTAGGTCGTTAGTTTTGGAAAATCGCATGTTGAGGTTCGATGCTACCAAAAGACTGTAGTCATAACGAATAATAAACTTTTTAGATAATCCTAATTGTGCTTTAGGTGCAGTGATTTCGGTACTTTGTGGTAATTCCTGATTTTGTCCCGGAATAGCATTGGCAATTTTTTTATATTCGGTTTGGTCAATATTCCATACGTTATAGGTCGTGGTAATATCGCGAAGCATTAAGCCAAATTTCCAGTCATTTTTTTCGAATTGCAATCCAGCATCAAAACCAAATCCCCATGAGCTTGCAAATTTCCCGATGATTCGTCGGATTACTTTGGCATTTACACCATATTGAAAACCAGGAACCTGAAGTTTTCTAGCATAAGAAAAAGTGAAACCATAATCAGCAGTTGAAAAAAGACTGATTCTATTGTAATCTATATTTCCTTGATTATCAATTAACTCTGTGGTGTTCATAATATTGTCAACTCCAAAACGAATCATAGAAATACCCCAAGCACTTTCATTGTCTATAGGCTTTGCATAGGCTATATAATCATATTGAGCAATGTTGGCAAAATAATTGGCATGCATCAAAGCAATTTGTCCGTCTTCAAGATTGGCTAATCCCGCTGGATTCCAATAGCCAGAATTTACATCATCACTACTTGCAGTAACAGCATTTGACATGCCCAAAGCAGCGGCATCGACACCAATATTCATAAATTCGTTCGAGTAATTTCTTACCGCTTGACCATAAGAACTGGCGCAAACTATGAAGATAAAGAAGAATTGAGTTTTTTTTAACATAGATTATTTTGAAAGACGAAGGACTTTGTGAATTTTTACCAAAAATATAATTTTTTAATGAGCTTCGTCTTCCTTTGGCTAAATAAAAACCACTATCAACACAGCTGTTAAAAAACTCTATTAAAAAACGTCCTTCTTCATCACTTATTATATTAAATTTGTGAACTTTGAATTTTATACCAAAAACCATGAATATTAAAAAACACATTCCAAATCTAATTACGTTGCTCAATCTTCTTTGTGGCTGTATTGCCTTAGTTTTTGCAGCAGAATTAAATTTTGAAATGGCTTTCTATTTTGTTTGCTTAGGCATATTTTTCGATTTCTTTGATGGCTTTTTTGCTCGATTGTTCAAGGTTTCAAGCCCGCTGGGGTTACAATTAGACTCTTTGGCGGATATGGTTACTAGCGGAGTTGTTCCTGGCTTAGTAATGTTTCTTTTATTGCAAAAATGCCAAAATCCTGCCTCTCCAAATTTGTTTTTGCCTTATCTGGGTTTCATCATAACTTTAGGTTCTTGCTATCGCTTGGCAAATTTTAATATTGACACCCGTCAAACGGATTCTTTTATTGGCTTGCCAACACCTGCCAACACTCTTTTTATAATGAGTTTACCCTTAGTTTTAAAATATTCCGATTCCTTTGCCATGTTAGAAATATTGACCAATCAATGGGTTTTATTACTAATAACTTTATTTAGTGCCTATATTCTAAATGCCGAAATTCCGTTATTTTCCCTAAAAATAAAAGCTTTTACTTTTAAGAAAAATGCTTTGCAAATTGGTTTTCTTTCGCTGTCAATTTTATTATTAGCGTTTTTACAATACCTTGGAATTCCATTAGTTATTATCACTTATGTTTTACTTTCAGTGGTCAATAATAAGTTTTTGAAAAAACAAGTTGCTGTAAATGAGGAAATATAATAGCCGAAGTCGAGCACCAATACGACGAAAATCTCAGAATAAATCTTCTTTATTTGGAAAGTTAATGCGTTATTCCATAATTGCGTTGACTATTGCGCTATTTTTTGGATTGATTTATCATTATCGAGAAGGATTAAAGTATTATCTAGGTTATAAATCCCTCAAGAAAATGACTCCCGAACAGGTTGAAGCCAAACGTATTTCGGATGTTCGCAATTTTCAGGTTTTAGAAAATCATAAAGGAAAAGCAATTGGTTTGGATGTTTCCGAATTTCAAGGAAATATAGATTGGAGATTGGTTAAAAACATAGAAAATCAGTACCCACTCGAATTTGTTTTTATCCGTGCCACCGCTGGAAATGATAGAGAAGACGGTCAATTTGCAGCAAATTGGCTTGGCGCCAAAGAAAATAAAATGATCCGTGGTGCTTATCATTATTATCGTCCCAACGAAAACTCATTAGAACAAGCCCAGCTTTTTATAAAGACTGTTCAACTTAAAAAAGGAGATTTACCACCTGTTTTAGATATTGAAAAACTACCTAACGAACAATCTTTAAAAAACATGAAACTCGGTTTAAGCCGTTGGTTAAAAGCGATTGAAGCTCATTATAAGGTAAAACCAATTATTTATACCAGCGAGAAATACTATGATGATTTTTTGAAAGACGAGTTTGGCGATTATCTTTTTTGGATTGCCAATTATAATTTCTACAGGGATAAAATTGGAACGAATTGGTTGTTTTGGCAATTTACCGAGAAAGCCACAGTACAGGGAATAAAAGGCAATGTCGATGTTAATATCTACAATGGCGATCTAGAACAGTTGCGGTTTATTACAATTGAGTAATTAATGTTTTCTTGTAATCATTGAAACAATAAATACAAAAAACAACATGAAACCAATCAAAAAAAACACTGATTTTGGATTGGCAAAATTGGTAGTAAAACCCATCATAGGATTTTTTTTCGGAGGCATTAGTCTTTTGTCTTCTTTGTTATAATAAAATATTCCCCAAATCCAGTTGTTGGGGTCCTTGCTCCATCTTTCTTGTGTTTCCTGACTTGGGTTGTCTTGGTTTTCCATTCGTAAAGTTTTTCTAAAACTCCAATTTCTTCTTTCTCAATTCGAAATTTTGTCCCAAATAAACACGACGTACCATTTCATCTTCTACCAATTCTTCAGGCTTTCCTTCTTTCAAAATCCCCCCTTCAAACATAAGATAAGTTTTGTCTGTAATAGCTAAAGTTTCCTGAACATTGTGATCGGTAATCAAGATTCCGATGTTTTTGTTTTTTAGTTGTGCTACAATACGCTGAATATCTTCCACAGCAACAGGATCTACACCTGCAAAAGGTTCGTCTAGCAGTATAAACTTTGGATCGGTAGCCAAACAACGTGCAATTTCAGTACGACGACGTTCTCCACCCGAAAGCAAATCACCACGGTTAGTACGAATGTGTTCTAAACTAAATTCGGCAATCAGACTTTCCATTTTGGCTTCTTGCGCTTCTTTTGAAAGTTTTGTCAGTTGCAAAACACTCAAAATATTATCTTCGATGCTTAATTTTCTAAAAACAGAAGCTTCCTGGGCTAAATACCCAATACCTTGCTGGGCTCTTTTATACATCGGAAAATGGGTGATGTCTAAATCGTCAAGATATATATTACCCATATTTGGTTTTACCAACCCCACAATCATGTAGAAAGACGTTGTTTTTCCCGCACCATTTGGCCCTAGCAATCCCACGATTTCTCCTTGGTTCACTTCTACCGAAATGCCTTTAACAACACTTCGTCCTTTATAGGTTTTAACTAGATGTTCGGCTCTTAACTTCATTTTATTTGTATTGAAAATTTAATAATCCTTATTTACTAGCTAGTTCTCTTTTTATTTTTCGTTTGTAAACAATAGCCGAAATAATAACGCTTATTTCAAAAATAATCAGCATCGGTATGGCTACAATTGTTTGGCTCACTACGTCCGGTGGTGTAACGATAGCGGCAATAATTAGTACAATTACAATGGCATATCTTCTGTATTTTCTTAAAAATTCTGGAGTTACCACACCTAATTTTGTCAAAAAGTAAATGATTATAGGCAGCTCAAAAAATAATCCGCTGGATACTATAGCTGTTTTAAACATTCCAATATAAGACTCGACGGTAAATTGGTTTTTCACCACACTGCTTATTGAAAATGTCGCAACAAAGTTAACAGACATTGGAATAACTACATAATATCCAAAAAGCACGCCG
>CAILTC010000216.1 GCA_903837025.1 uncultured Bacteroidota bacterium
GAATTGGCTTTGCTTGCGATAATTTCTTTGCTTAATTCTAATTCTAAAAGACGTTTTGGAGTCGCCATTAGTCCACCATTTTTTTCACGACGATCTAATTCTTTCGCTTTTTGATCTGCAGCATAAGGTTTGTATAATCCTTCTAGCTCTTTATCAATTGCAAATCCTGAATTTGTTAATCCCTCAATTAAAGAAATGGTATATGCTTCATTTACATCGCCACTTCCTGTTCCTCCTGAAATAAAATCGTAAGATGTTAATCCAAAAATCGCTAATGGAGCAGATTTAGAAGTAAAAGGCAACGTGTTTTTATCATTTTTCAATAAAATAGTTCCTTCAGCTGCTGCTTGTCTCGTAACTTCAGCATTTTCTTTTAAGTTTGGTTTCTCTGAATATTTGTAATTATTCATTGAAGGCGATCTCATAACCAATTCTAAAATACGAGTTAAATCTTTATTTACGGCTTCTGAAGTTAGTTTTCCATTTTTCAAGTTATCTAAAATAGCTTGTTTTTGTGCAGGCATTCCTGGCATCAACAAATCATTTCCAGCCGATAATTGAGCTGTAACATCACTTACTGCATTTGGAGAAAAAGGAGAATTTTTACCCAAAAATCCATCATATCCACCAAACCAATCCGTCATAACTAAACCTTTAAAACCCCATTCATTTCTTAAAACAGTAGTTAATAAATCTTTTCTTGTCGAAGTGTAAGCACCGTTCAAAAGGTTGTAAGATGACATAATTGTCCAAGGTTGTGCTTCTTTTACTGTAATTTCGAAACCTCTCAAATAGATTTCACGCAAAGCTCTTTCGCTAACATGAGCATTTACACCCATACGATTACGTTCTTGATTGTTGGCAGCAAAATGTTTAACCGAAGTTCCAACACCATTCGATTGAATACCATTTACGATTGCAGCCGAAATTTTACCAGTAAGTAGTGGATCTTCTGAATAGTATTCGAAGTTTCTACCACAAAGCGGGTTTCTGTGAATGTTCATTCCAGGTCCAAGTAAAACATCTACACCATATTCTTTCACTTCATTACCAATTGATTTTCCAACATTATTGATTAATTCGGTATTCCAAGTGGAAGCCAAAGAAGTTCCAACAGGAAATGCAGTAGCATAATATGTATTGGCATCATTATTTCGTTTTGGATTAATTCTTAATCCGGCAGGACCATCTGATACAACAACGGTAGGAATTCCTAAACGTTTTAAATCATAAGTTCCACCTGCTGCTCCAGGAACTTTTCCTTGAAAACCTTCAGTAGTAAATTTGAAAGTAGTAGCGTCAAAACCAGGCATTCCGATACCAATAAGCATGCTTGCTTTTTCATCATCGGTCATTTTGCTAATCAAATCCTGAATACGATCATTCATAGGCAGACGAGTGTCTTCATATTTATCTAATTTTCCGTTATGGTTTAAATCAGAAAAAGTATAACCGTTTACAGTAAGTATAGGGTTACCGTTGGCATCTTTTATTCCTAGGTTTTTACTCCAAGAAATTCCAGAAATAACTAATGTTGAAAGTAGCGATATTTTCGCAATTTTCGAGAAAGAGAAATTCTTCATGTGGTTTTTTTAGTTAATAGTAATTCATTGCTTCATTTCGAAGCAATATTAATTATATTTTTTAATATTTGCAAAAAAGAATGGTGTTTTTTTGAATAATGGTTTTATTTAGGAAAAGTTATGTTGAATTTTGTAATTTTACAGCCAATTTATTACTATGGAATTTAAAAAAATAATTGAAGAAGTATCTGATAAAGCATGGGGAATATACATGCCTAATATGTCAATTGATTGTGTAGTTTTTGGTTTTCATGATGCAACTTTAAAAGTTTTGGTTACCAA
>CAILTC010000217.1 GCA_903837025.1 uncultured Bacteroidota bacterium
AAATTGTGTTCGAATGTATTGATGGCTACAAGCCCGAAATGCCTTTGGAATTATTTTTAAACGCAAAACCGTATTTGGCTTTCGAAGATGTTGACGCACCAAAAGGATCGAAATGGGAACCGATTATAAAAAACGGAAATGTGATGAATGCAGCACCGTTTTATATCGTTTACCCTTCGGTTTCAGAGAAAGATAGCCAATATAAATGGCCTTATAATTTGGTAAAGATTTATTTGGAACCATTGAATAAATCCACAACAGAATTGTTTCCAACAAATAATAAAGCATTGAAATCGGGTTATACTTTGTTTACAAATAAATGTCTAACCTGCCATTCGATAAACGGAATTGGAGGCACCATGGGACCGGAATTAAATACTCCGAAAAGCGTCACCGAATATTGGAAAGAAAACCAACTTGTTGATTATATCGTAAATCCGGCCTCTTTTAGAAATAAAGTAAAAATGCCAACGCTCGGGATTTCAAAACAACAATCTCAGGAAATTGTTGATTATTTAAAATATATGTCTGAAAATAAAAAGAAATTATAAAATGAAAATTATCCTAAACAGACTCATCAATCACGAAATTCTTTCGAAAGAAGAAGCCAAAACCGTGTTGGTAAATATCTCCAACGGGGATTATAATCCAAGTCAAATCGCTTCCTTTTTGACGGTATATATGATGCGAAGCATTAGCATCGAAGAGTTAGCGGGTTTCCGCGAAGCTTTGTTAGAACTATGCGTTCGGGTCGATTTATCCGCTTACAACACCATCGATTTATGCGGAACAGGTGGCGATGGCAAAGACACTTTTAATATATCGACTTTGGCATCCTTCGTGGCTGCCGGAGCGGGAATCAAAGTGGCAAAACACGGCAATTACGGTGTTTCTTCTATTTCGGGATCGAGCAATGTCATGGAAAGTTTGGGAATCAAATTCAGTAATGACAATGATTTTTTGAACAAATGTATTGATCAAGCCGGGATTTGCATTTTGCATGCCCCTTTATTTCACCCAGCGATGAAAAATGTGGGCCCTATTCGAAAAGAATTAGGCGTGAGAACGTTTTTTAATATGTTGGGCCCCATGATCAATCCGTCATTTCCAAAAAACCAAATGGTGGGCGTTTACAATCTCGAATTAGCAAGGAAATATGCCTATTTATATCAAAATACCGACATCAATTTCACCATTCTTCATTCATTAGATGGTTACGATGAAGTTTCTTTGACTTGTCCGACCAAAACTATTTCGGCACGAATAGAAGGTGTTTTAACTCCATCTGATTTTGGCGTTCGACAATTGACACAAAGCGAAATCGAAGGCGGAAAAACCATCGAAGAATCAGCAGCAATGTTTATCAATATCCTTTCCGGAAAAGGAACCGAAGCCCAAAATAATGTGGTTTGTGCCAATGCTGGAATGGCGATTGCAACAGTTACAAAATGTACACCGCTTGAAGGTTTCGAATTGGCAAAAGAAAGTTTGTTAGCTGGAATAGGATTGGCAGCTTTGAAAAAATTACAAGAATTAAGTAAATAAAAATAAACACAAATTTCACAAATTAGCACAGATTATTTTTTGAGTTTTCACAATAAAAATTTGCGCCTTTGTGGCTTTGTGGCAAAATAAAAAACATGAATATTTTAGACAGAATCATAATCGACAAACGTAGAGAAGTCATTCTCAAGAAATCAATCATTCCTGTTTCGCAATTGGAAGCTTCGGTTTTCTTCGAGAAAAAGACGATTTCTTTAAGTTCGAATTTAAGAAACAGCAACTCTGGAATCATTGCAGAACACAAACGCCGTTCGCCATCCAAAGCCGAAATTAATTATGGTTTCACAGTCGAAGAAGTAACGAAAGGCTATGAAAATGCAGGTGCTTGCGGAATTTCAGTTTTAACGGATGGAAAATATTTTGGTGGTTCCTTAGACGATTTACTTTTGGCAAGAGCCACAGTAAATATCCCATTATTACGAAAAGAATTCATCGTTGACGAATACCAAATATTGGAAGCCAAAGCGCATGGAGCCGATTTAATTTTGCTAATCGCAGCAGTTTTAACGCGTGAGGAAATCAAATCATTATCCGAATTTGCCAAAGGTTTAGGTTTAGAAGTTTTATTGGAAGTGCATAATCTAGAAGAACTAGAAAAATCAATCATGCCAACATTAGACATGATTGGCGTAAACAATAGAAACCTAAAAACTTTCGAAGTGAGTTTGGATTTCAGCAAGCAATTGGCAGACAAAATCCCGAACGAATTTGTAAAAGTTTCCGAAAGTGGCATTTCGTCCATCGAAGCCATCAACGAATTAAAACCTTTTGGTTACAAAGGATTCTTGATTGGAGAAAACTTTATGAAAACGGCAAATGCTGGCGAAGCTGCGAAAGAATTTATTTCAAAATTAGTTTAAACCAACCCATATAGGGTTCAATAGTATATTTATGAAACTCAAAATCTGTGGCATGAAATATCCCGAAAATATTCTCGAAGTAGGCGCGCTCCTACCCGATTATATGGGCTTTATATTCTGGGAGAAATCGGCTCGCTATTTTGATGGAGAGATGCCTAATTTACCGCTATCAATAAAAAAAGTTGGCGTATTTGTCGATGCCAGTTTAGAATTTATACTTGCCAAAATAGAGAAATATGATTTGCAAGCGGTTCAACTTCATGGTCATGAATCGGTTGAATTTTGCGAAAATCTAAAAAAAAATATACCAAACCTGATAGAAGTCATAAAAGTATTTTCAATTTTAGATATCTTTGACTTCGCAGAATTAAAACCGTTCGAAAACACCTGTGATTTTTTCCTTTTTGACACCAAAGGAAAGTTACCAGGAGGAAACGGAACCACTTTCGATTGGAAAGTATTAGAAAATTATCCGTCAACGAAACCATTTTTCCTAAGCGGAGGAATCGGAATTGAGGAAATTAAACAATTGGTAGAGACGTTGCAATGCAACGTCTCCATGAAAAATTTACCCATTTACGCCATTGACGTAAACAGTAAATTTGAAATCGAGCCAGGATTAAAAAATATAGAATTGTGTAGAGACGCATGTTCTTGTAGAGACGCACTGCAGTGCGTCTGTACAGAAGAAAAAAAAATAAAAAAATAAAAAAATGAGTTATCACGTTAACGAAAAAGGCTATTACGGAGAATTTGGTGGAGCTTACATCCCCGAAATGTTATATCCAAATGTAGAAGAATTACGCCAACAATACCTAAAAATTACTGCCGAACCTTCGTTTCAAGAAGAGTTCGATGCGCTTTTAAAAGATTACGTAGGTCGCCCAACACCGCTTTATTTTGCGGAACGTTTATCGGCAAAATACAACACCAAAATCTACCTCAAAAGAGAAGATTTATGCCATACCGGCGCCCACAAAGTCAACAACACCATTGGACAAATATTATTGGCCAAACGCTTGGGCAAAACCCGAATTATAGCCGAAACTGGCGCAGGTCAACACGGCGTTGCCACAGCAACCGTTTGCGCCTTGATGGGCTTGCAATGCATCGTTTATATGGGCGAAATCGACATTGAGCGTCAGGCGCCAAATGTGGCTCGAATGAAAATGTTGGGCGCCGAAGTTCGTCCCGCACTTTCCGGTTCTCGAACCCTAAAAGATGCCACAAACGAAGCCATTCGCGACTGGATCAACAATCCCGTTGACACCTATTACATCATCGGATCTGTCGTAGGCCCACATCCATATCCCGATATGGTGGCGCGTTTCCAGAGCGTAATTTCAAAAGAAATAAAAGAACAATTACTCGAAAAAGAAGGCAAAGAAAACCCCGATTATGTCATCGCTTGTGTAGGCGGTGGTAGCAATGCCGCTGGTGCTTATTACCATTTTCTCGATGATGAAAGCGTGAATATTATCGCCGTCGAAGCCGCAGGATTAGGCGTTGATTCTGGCGAAAGTGCCGCAACTTCAGCCTTGGGAAAAGTGGGCGTGATTCACGGAAGTAAAACCCTGTTGATGCAATCTTTAGACGGTCAAATCACCGAACCGTATTCTATTTCTGCAGGATTAGATTATCCCGGTGTTGGTCCGATGCACGCCAATTTATTCGCCACCGGTAGAGCCGAATTTATTTCGATTACCGATGAACAAGCCATGAATTGGGGATTAAAATTATCCCAAATGGAAGGTTTGATTCCGGCTATAGAAAGTGCGCATGCGTTTGCCGTTTTAGACCAAAAACAGTTCAAACCTACTGATGTTGTCGTGATTAATTTATCTGGTCGTGGCGACAAAGATTTGAATACATATATAGATTATTTTAAATTATAGGGCGTTACCCAAAAGGGTCGGGCTATTCGTTACAATCTTTTATCCCTAGCAAAAAAGCTAGGCAAAAAAAGGATTTTCACTTCTATCCCTAACGCAAAAAAAATAGACATCATAAAAAAATTCGAAAATGGAAAATTTATTTGCTTACGGAACTTTAAAAGACAAAGAAATACAAGAAACAATTTTTGGACGCGTTCTCACAGGAACACCCGATAAATTAGTGGGCTATGCCATAAAGGAAATACAAATTGAAGAAGAATTTGGCGTAATTGGCTATCCAATTATTACAGAAACCCAAAATCCAGCAGACACCATCACCGGAATTCTTTATCAATTAAGTCCACGTGAGTTGCTACTTGCCGACACTTATGAAGGCATTCATTACAGACGTATTCAGGTGAAATTGCAATCTAAAGAAACGGTATGGGTTTATAGCGCCGCAATATAAATTAGTCAAAAAAAACAACCCAACAACCCTGACAGGGTTAAATAAAAAACATGCTCCGCAAAGTCTCCGACTTTGAGGAAGTGATAAGCGGTCTCTGAACGCAATTACAAACGAATTTCTAAAAATATTTTAGGTTAAATAAAAAACAGAATGAACAGAATAAACCAGAAATTACAAGAAACAAAAAAGATCCTTTCCATTTATTTTTCGGCGGGATATCCAAGCCTGAATGATACTGTGAAAATCATTGAAGATTTAGAAAAAAGCGGAGTCGATATGATCGAAATCGGATTACCCTTTAGTGATCCTTTGGCCGACGGACCAACCATACAAGCGAGTTCAACCCAAGCTTTGCATAACGGAATGACAACTCAAGTGTTGTTTGACCAACTTAAGGACATCCGCAAAACAGTTGCTATTCCGCTAGTGATTATGGGTTATTTCAATCCCATGTTGCAATATGGAGTAGAAAATTTCTGCAAGAAATG
>CAILTC010000218.1 GCA_903837025.1 uncultured Bacteroidota bacterium
GGATATATCTCGTGATCCAAGATGGGGACGCGTTTCTGAAGGTTCTGGCGAAGATGGTTACCTTGGGATCCAAATGGCAATTGCCAATGTAAAGGGTTTTCAAGGCGATGATTTGTCAAAAAACAACACCATTTTAGCCTGTACCAAACATTTTGCTGCTTATGGCGCTGCCGAAGCGGGAAGGGATTATAACACGGTAGATCTATCAGAAAGAGTGCTGCGCGAAACCTATTTGCCGGCTTTTAAAGCGACAGTCAATGCGGGTGTGAAAACATTTATGACTTCGTTCAACGAAATTTCGGGTGTTCCTTCAACAGCAAATAAATTTTTGATTCGGGATGTCCTAAAAGGCGAATGGAAATTTGACGGAATGGTGGTAACAGATTATACCGGTATCAACGAAATGGTTGCTCATGGTTTTGCTACAGACGATAAAAATGCAGGCGAATTAGCCATGAATGCTGGTGTAGATATGGATATGGTGGGTGGTATTTATATGAATTATTTGAAAAAATCCTACGATGAAGGAAAAGTTTCTTTGGCTCAAATTGATGATGCTTGCAAACGAATTTTGGACGTAAAATACGATTTAGGATTGTTTGAAGATCCCTATCGTTATTCCGATGAAAAACGGGAGAAAGCAACGATTTACAAACCTGAATTTTTAGAAGCAAGTTTAGAAGTAGCCAAAAAATCATTGGTTTTATTGAAAAATAACAACCATATTTTACCATTAAATAACCATCAAAAAATTGCTTTTGTGGGACCGTTAGTGAGTGATGAATTCAATATAATTGGTTCTTGGGCAGCTCTTGGGGATCGAAATGGTTTTGCCACAAGCGTAAAAGAAGGAGTTACGAATTATTTGAAAAATGTATCTAATGTAACGTTTGATAATGGTATAGAAATAAAAAGTGACAAAAGAGATTGGATTCAAAAAGCGATTGATGATGCCAAAAATGCCGATGTAATTGTTGCCGTTATGGGCGAAAAAGAAAACATGACTGGCGAAGCAGGTTCTCAAACTAATATCGATTTGCCGGGAATTCAAAAAGAGTTTTTAGCCGAATTAAAAAAACTAGGTAAGCCAGTAGTTTTGGTAGTAATGAACGGAAGACCACTCACGCTTTCTTGGGAAAATGAAAACATGGATGCCATTCTTGAAGCTTGGTGGCCAGGAACACGAGGTGGCGATGCTATTGCCCAAACGCTTTTTGGAGCGAATAATCCCAACGGGAAATTGCCTATGTCGTTTCCGAGAAATGTAGGCCAGGTACCCATTTATTACAACCATAAAAATACAGGAAGACCTTATTTAGGCTTGACAGATCCAGAACAAAAATACAAATCTCGTTATACCGATGTTGATAATAGTCCGTTATTTCCTTTTGGGTTTGGACTGAGTTATACCAATTTCGATTATTCGAAAATCACAATTTCATCGGATAAAATCAAGTTGAATGAAAAACTAAAAGTTAGTGTTGAGGTTAAAAATACTGGCGATTTTGATGGTCAGGAAGTAGTACAACTTTACATTCGTGACTTAGTGGGTTCTGTAACAAGACCGGTAAAAGAGCTTAAAGGTTTCGAAAAAGTAAGTTTGAAAAAAGGGGAAACAAAAACAGTTTCCTTCGAAATCTCTTCGGATGATTTAAAGTTTTATAATCTCGATATGAAATACACCGCAGAAACAGGTAAGTTTGATGTTTTCATAGGTGGAAATTCGGATACAAATAGAAAAGTAAGTTTTGAGTTAGTTGATTAAGTTTGGTAGTTTTTTTGAAAGAAATTGGATGTGATTTTTAACCAATTTCTAATTTTTTTGATGAAAGGGTTTGACTTTAAAAAAGTTAAACCCTTTTGTTTTTTTATTAGACTCTTTTTTAGAAATGTGGTTTTCTATTAGATGTAGAGTGGTTTAATTGGATGAAGTTTTTGTATTTTCTTTAATTGTCGAAATTCCAAAAGGTAAATAGATAGGGCAAGTTCCAATAAATCCTGTTAATATAAATATTACCGCTAAAACGATCAGAATTATAGATATTGTTCCTGAAATTTGATTTGTAAAATATAAACCTTCAATAAC
>CAILTC010000219.1 GCA_903837025.1 uncultured Bacteroidota bacterium
AGGTTCCATTTTAAATATCTAAATCGGTATAATGACCTTTCAAACTATGTATCAATAAAATACCTTCGTCAGGAATTTAATAAACAATACGATGTTCTTCATTAATTTTTCTAGACCAAGTTCCTTGTAAATTATATTTTAATGCCTCGGGTTTTCCGATTCCTTCAATTGGATTTTTTATTATGTCTTCAATCAGAAGCTGAATCTTTTTTTGAATGGCTTTATTTCCTGATTTTTTCCAAAATTCTAAATGTTCCAATGCTTTTTTGGTGAATTTTACTTCCATAAATCCTTGGTAGAAATAGTAGTACATTCACCCCGTTTATATTCTGCTCTACCCTCTTGAATTGACTTTACAAAATCAGGATTATAAGGACTATCTACCTCATTTATGGTCACATTTCTAACTCCCTTTAGATGCTCCAAAAGTGTTTTGACAAACGAAATGTGTTTTTCATCAACTTCAATAGTTATTGTACTCATACAATGATTTTTATTTTTACAAATATAACAAAAAAATAATTTTCATAAATCACTTCTCTATACAATCTTCACTGAAGTCATACTCAACGAACCCGCTACAAGTTTGTCATTAAACAAACTTAGCTCCTCAGTTTTGTCTTTCAATCCCAAAGCGTAAATTAAAGGCAAATAATGATCCGGCGTAGGAATCGCAATTTGTAAGGCCTTGCTTTGTTTTTCATAATCAATAAGTGGTTTAAAATTGCCATCCAACAAATAATTATTCACGACTTCCCGAGCTTCAATTGCCCAATCATAACCATAATTATCCTTGTCAAAATTTTGATAATCTACTAATCTCAAGTTATGCACAATATTGCCGCTGCCCACAATCAGAATTCCTTTATGACGTAACGTACTTAGTTTTTGCGCCAATTCAAAATGATAGGCTGTTGGTTTTGTATAATCTATACTCAACTGAATCACGGGAACGTCGGCCTCGGGATATAAATGTTTAATTACACTCCACGCACCATGGTCTAATCCCCAGGTATCATCTAATTCGACTTCAATTGGTTGCAATATTTCCTTGGTTGCTGTTGCCAATTCCGGGCTTCCTGGTGCTGGATATTGCACCTGAAACAAGGCTTGTGGAAAACCACCAAAATCATGAATCGTCCGTGGCATTTCCATAGCAGTAACTTTGGTTCCCTTGGTAAACCAATGTGCAGAAATACACAAAATAGCATTGGGTTTTGGTAATGTTTTGGCCATGTTTCGAAAACCAGTTACAAACTGATTTTCCTCTATAGCGTTCATCGGGCTTCCGTGGCCCAGAAATAATACAGGCATTTTTTCGGTGTTCGAAAAAGTGTTTGAAATGGTATGTAAATCGTTTAATGTGTTCATAACAAAAATATTTAATTTTTTTTTAACCATTAAGAGATTTAAGAAGATTAAGATTTTTAGTATTGGCACTTAATGAACCTTAATTTTCTTAATGGTTTAATTATAAAATAATCATTCCACAAAATTCTCATCCTTAAATCCTATCAAATATAACTTATTTTTTGCTCTTGTCATTGCCGTGTACAACCAGCGAATATAATCTGTATTGATTCCGTCAGGCAAATAAGGCTGCTCGATAAAAACAGTATTCCACTGCCCTCCTTGCGATTTGTGACAGGTTATCGCATATGAAAACTTGACCTGCAAACCATTGAAATATTCATTGGCTTTGACTTTCTGAAATTTCTGGAATTTAGTTTCGCCTTCATAATCTTTCATAACTTCCTGATACAATCTATTCGATTCTTCGTAGGTCAATGACGGAGATTCGCTTTTTATGGTATCTAATAATAAAACCGTTTCGAATGGTTTTTGGTTCGGATAATCAACCATTCGTATCTTGACTTTGGCAAAATTAAAACCATATAATTCCTTGATATTAAAAATTTCTAACACTTCGATAATATCACCATTAGCAATAAAACCAGCTTCATCAGAATCCTTTAGCCAAAAATAATTGTTTTTTACGACCATCAAAAAATCTCCAGTTGACAATTCATTTTCCTTGTCTAAAATTTTCGAGCGAATTTGCTCATTATACTGATTGGCTCTTTTATTCGACCGAACAATGAAAGCGGTGTCTTCGATGCTATAATTGCTATAGGACGAATTGATGGCGTCTTGAATATCGTAACCATCGGTCAAACGGACAATATCTTTGAATTTTTTTAAATCAAATTTGAATTCGTCAATAAAAGAATCCTTTAATAATTCACGGAGTTCTGTGGCATTATACAAAATTCCCGAGTTTTCTTCCTGACGCATTACTTCGTCCAATTCGATATGTTCTACTTCTTTATTATAATTTAAACCCAAAGTGTGTGTGTCTAAAGCAGGGCTAATATCTAAATTCACGGGTGGTAATTGCGCAGTATCACCCAATAAAATCATCTTGCAATTAGTTCCCGAATAGATGTATGAAATCAAATCATCGAGCAAAGAACCGTTTTCGTATAACTTAGAATCCGAATTGGTATCCGAAATCATCGAAGCTTCATCTACTATAAAAATCGTATTGGTATGTTTGTTTTGTTGCAAAGTAAACGAAACACCACCTCCCGAAGATTTCTTAGGAAAGTAGATTTTCTTGTGAATGGTAAAAGCGGGTTTGTTCGAATAGTTAGCAATTACCTTGGCGGCGCGACCTGTTGGCGCTAACAAAACATACTTTTTATTGATGTCGATTAAATTATTGACAATGGTCGAAATCACAGTTGTTTTTCCCGTTCCGGCATATCCTTTTAGAACGAAAATGGTATTGTTCTCTTTTTCGGTTAAGAAAATAGCGATTTTTTGAAAAAATAAATCCTGTTTATAAGTGGGTGTAAATGGGAATTTTTTCTTTAAAAGGCTATAAAACAAGGAAGAAGTCATAAGGTATTATTTGACTGCAAAGTAAGGAAAGTTTTCAATAGCAATGGTAATTTCAGTAGCAATTTCAATTTTCAATTGTAATACTGGATTTTTAATATTACTATCTTCATTCATATTTGTTATTGCCATTGACATTGATTTTTGCTATTGCCATTGAAATTTTGTAAGTTTGCAACTATGTCGATTAACACTACCATTACCGATAAAAAATACAAAAAACTCTCGCTTCAAGTTTCCTTGACGGGACTTTCATTTTGTGTTTTTGACACTTTAAATCATCGGATCCTTTCTGTGAAAGAAGTTCATTTTGATCGCTTTCACAAAGCAACAAAAATTGAAGAATTATTTGCCGATGCTTTCAATGATAATCCCGAATTAAAGGATTCTTATGACGAAATATTAGTCATTCACAACAATAACCTTTCTACGTTTGTTCCAGAACCCCTTTTTGATGTGCACTTTTTAGGAAGTTATTTGCAATACAACACCAAGGTTTTTGATACCGATTTTTTTGCTTTCGACGAAATTCAAAATTACCAAATGAATGCGGTTTACATTCCGTATGTGAACATCAATAATTTTTTTATTGACCAATTTGGCTCTTTCGATTACAAGCACGCCAATAGCATTTTGGTTAGCAAACTTTTGGATGCATCCAAAAACAATGACGACAAAAAGATGATTGTAAATTTCAATCCAAGTCATTTTGAGATTATTGTCATTCAAAACCAAAAATTACATTTATTCAATTCTTTCGATTATCAAACCCCGGAGGACTTTCTATACTATTTGCTTTTCACTGCCGAACAATTGAATATGAATCCCGAAAATTTCAAATTAGAATTACTGGGAACCATTGACGAAGAAGACGAATTTTATAAAATAGCGTTCAAATACATTCGAAATGTAGCTATTTTTGATGTTGCCGATTTGCAAAAAAACAATCCATTTTCAACTGCCCAAAATCAGAAACATTTTATATTATTCCA
>CAILTC010000220.1 GCA_903837025.1 uncultured Bacteroidota bacterium
AGAGTACAGCTTTTTTGATCCAAAATGGCGAAGATGCTGTTTTATATTTAGGTGATACTGGTGCAGATTCGGTAGAGAAAAGCTATGATTTAAGTTTGTTATGGAAGGCCATTTCGCCATTGATTATCCAAAATAAATTAAGAGGAATTTTTATAGAAGTCTCATTTCCAAATGAGCAACCAGATTCTTTATTATTTGGACATTTAACTCCAAATCATTTAATGACAGAAATGCATAAACTTGAGGAATTGACAGGAAAAGGAACTTTAAAAAATTTTAAAATTATCATCACACATATGAAACCACCATCAGAAAATATTTTGATAATTAAAGAACAATTGCAAAAAATAAACAATTTAGGTTTACAACTCCTATTCCCAATTCAAGGTAATCGTTTTGAATTATAGTTTTGAATTAGGCTGTCGTTAAGACATCCTATATTATTTATTCAGCAAAATACTGAACTAAATAAGTCATTTAACTAAAAAATAGTGTCTTAATAAGGGTTTTTAGTCTCAATTGAAATGGAAATCCTTTCGGAAATAAACGCGAATTTTTCTTAAAATTTCAATGGGCTTTTTACTTTGAAAAAAACGGTAATAAAAATAATGCTAATGTTAAGACAATTAGACAAATTACTGCAGCCCAACCAATTATGTTATTTATGGGCTTATTTACATATTCACCCATTATTTTTTTATTGTTTACTAATAATATCATACAAATTAAAACCATAGGTAAAAGCATACCATTGAGTACTTGTGACCATAATGAAATTTGAATTAATGGAGCATTAGGAAACAAAATTATTACGGCTCCTATAATTAATATACCCGTATAAAGTATGTAAAATTCCTTAGCTTCATTCCACTGTTTGTCTATACCAGCCTCAAAACCAAAAGCTTCACACACGTAGAAAGCAGTTGCTAAAGGCAAAATAGTAGCCGAAAAAATCGAAGCAATGAAAAGTCCAAAAGCAAAAACCTGAGAGGCAAGTTCCCCTGCAAGTGGTTTTAAAGCCATAGCAGCATCTTTGGCTTCGTTTATTTGAATTCCGTTTACATGCAATGTTGATGCACAGGCAACAATAACAAAAAAAGCAACCACCACTGTAGCAATACAACCTATTACAATGTCTACAAGTAAATACTTATAGTGTTTCATTTTCAATCCTTTTTCAATTACTGCAGATTGCATATAAAATTGCATCCAAGGCGCAATAGTTGTGCCTATAATTCCGATAATCATCGCAAGACTTTGAGTATTTATTTCTAATTGAGGATGAATTATAGAATGGCTAATTTCGCCCCAATGAGGTTTTCCCATAATGGCCGAAACTACATAAAGCAACAATGAAGCACTAAAAATCAGGAAAATACGTTCGGCAATTTTATAAGTTCCTTTAACAACTAAAACCCAAATCATAAAGCTAACTATGGGTACCGAAATATATTTACTAACTCCAAAAACTTCCATACTGCCAGCAATACCAGCAAACTCAGTAGTTGTATTCCCTATATCCGCTATTAATAAACCAATAAATATAAGAAATGTAATTTTCACCCCTGCATTCTCCCTAATTAAATCAGCAAGGCCTTTACCCGTAACTATACCCATACGAGCATTCATCTCTTGAATAATAATAAGTACAATAAAGGACGGGATTAGTGTCCACAACAGATTATACCCATAAAGAGCACCCGCAACGGAATAAGTAGTTATACCTCCTGCATCGTTATCAACACTTCCTGTAACAATTCCTGGTCCTAAAATAGATAAAAATACTATTATTTGACCCCATATAAGTTTTCTGTTTTTAAACATAAAAGTGCCTTCTATTTATTAGTTCTTCTTTTGTTAGTCAAATCTTCAATAATATCATCAATTACCACCATCCCTTGCAAAACATGTCGGTTATTAACTACTGGAATTGCCAAAAGATTATATTTTGAAATAATTTCTGCAATTCTAT
>CAILTC010000221.1 GCA_903837025.1 uncultured Bacteroidota bacterium
AAGTTTCTTTGAAAAACCAATAAACTGTAAATGCAAATAAAAAGAATAAGTTGACAAAAATCGAAAATTAATAAAACGTTTTTGTGTTTAAAAAGATTGAAACAGAAACTTAAAATGAATAAAAAGCCGACCTGCCAACAGCCGTTTGGCAAGATTGGGGTTGTAGGCTTAAGTTAAAGATGGTCTTGTACCTGCAAAGTTTAGTCTTTAATCGAAAATCAAGCCTTCCTTAATCCCCAACCTCGCCAAGCGCCGAAACGTTGTGCAACACTTTCGAGCGTCAGAAAACTAAAAATAATAGAAAATTTATTACGAAATACCATAAATTGGTATATTTGTAAAAAATATAAAATTATGGCACGAAATACATCAATTTTAATTGGAGAATATTATGAAAATTTTATAAACAAACAAATTGCTACAGGAAAATATAATTCTGTAAGCGAAGTTGTTAGAACTGCTTTGAGACATTTTGAACAGGAAGAAATTCAAACAAAATCTCTAATTACAGAATTAGAACTTGGAGAAAAAAGTGGAAAAATTCGAAATTTTAACCGAGCTGAAAATTTAAAACGGTTAAACGAAAATTTCCAAAAATAATGGCGGAATATATCATAAGTGAAAAAGCACTTGACGATTTGAATACTATTTGGATTTACACTGCGGAAAATTGGTCGGTTGAACAAGCAAACAGATATTATAATTTGATAATGGACGAGATAGAATTTGTTGCCGAAAATTTTGATACAACCAAAGATTTTGGAAGCATTCGAAAAGATTATCGATATTCAAAAGTGAAATCGCATTTAATATTTTGCAAACGAGTTGAAAATACAGTAATGGAAGTTGTTAGAATTTTGCACGAAAAAATGGATATTAAAAATAGAATTATCGATTAGCACATAAAAAAAAACTACTGCCAACAGCTAGAGTTTCGTTGCGTGCGCAGCACAAGTAATGAAACTAGGGTTGAATCCTTCGAAAAACTCAGGATAGGCTCACCGATTAGATGCCGTCAACACTATGGAGTTATGGTAAAGTTTTGAGAGAGAAATAGAAGATGCAAGTACGCCTCTTTTTTTTGCGGAGTATTTGGGTTGGTTTTTTCGTGTTTTCCTTCACTTTTGGGTATAAAATCCCTTACCCATAATTTAGTTTTTACAGGGATTCGGGCTTTGGCTACCGCCAAGATACCAAGCAGGCGGACCGCGCTGGTCAAAAATATAGACGTTTAGATCTGCACTAAATATCTCGTATGATAGCACAGAATTGCTTTCTTTGCCCTTAATCTAGAGCAAGAATAACAAGTAATAAACCAAAAGTCCAACCGATAGTACTTGATTTTTTGTTGGCATTAGAAATACCGAATTAAACATTGTAAATTTGACATTTCAAACCCGATTATGCTCGAATTAAAAAATATTTCCTTCACGTACATTGATGATATTGTTATAAAGAATGTCAGTTTTTCTATTGCCAAAGGTCAAAATATTGCTGTAATAGGCGAAAGCGGATGCGGAAAAAGCACACTGCTCAAATTGATTTATGGATTGTATGATTTAGACGAAGGGGAAATTTGGTATGGCGACAAAGCGATTCGCGGACCCAAATACAACCTTATTCCCGGTGAAGATTACATCAAATATTTAGCTCAAGATTTCGGATTGATGCCTTATACAAGCGTCGAACAAAATGTTGGGAGTTTTTTGTCAAATATTTATAAAGACAAGAAAAAAGCGCGAGTCGATGAACTTTTAGAAATGGTTGAAATGACCGATTTTGCAAAGACAAAAGTCAAATATTTGAGTGGCGGGCAGCAGCAAAGAGTTGCTTTGGCAAGAGTTTTGGCATTAGAACCCCAAATCCTTTTGTTAGATGAGCCTTTTAGCCAAATAGATTCTTTTCGAAAAAATACGTTGCGTCGAAATTTGTTTCGTTACTTAAAAGAAAAGCAAATTACGTGTATCATTGCCACGCATGACAGCACAGAAGCCTTGTCGTTTTCGGACGAAACCATTGTGATGCAAAATGGGAAAGTCATTGCCAAAGCTATTCCAAAAACACTTTTCGAAAATCCAATGAACAAATATATAGCATCACTTTTTGGAGAAGTAAACGAGCTGGATGTATCTGACTTTAATTCCAATCAAAACGAAACTATTTTAGTGTATCCACACCAACTCAAAGTGGCGGAGAACGGAACTTTAAGAGTTATCGTAAAACAATCTTATTTTAAAGCGAACCATTATTTAGTGGAAGCCGTTTTTGGAACCAAAACCATTTTCTTCGAACATGATTCCCAATTAGAACCCGATCAGGAAGTCAGTTTGAAAGTGGTAAAATAGTTTAGGAAATAGTATTGTCCATTGCTAGAAAATTAGTAATTTGGGGTCTGATTTACTAAATAAATCAAGTTAACGCCATAAATCTAATAAAACCACCAAACCATGTACCATTCTAAAATAACGGGATTAGGATATTATGTCCCTTCCAATGTTGTAACCAACGACGATTTATCGAAAATTATTGATACCAATGACGAATGGATTCAGGAGCGAACCGGAATTCAGGAACGAAGACATATTATTCGTGGGGAAGATACTACGACAACAATGGGGGTAAAGGCTGCTAAAATTGCCATAGAGCGTTCTGGAGTTGCCAAAGAAGATATAGATTTCATTGTTTTTGCTACATTAAGCCCCGATTATTATTTTCCTGGTCCAGGCGTTTTAGTACAACGGGATTTAGGACTGAGAACGGTTGGCGCATTAGACGTACGAAATCAATGTTCGGGTTTTGTATATGCACTTTCGGTTGCGGATCAATATATTAAAACGGGTATGTATAAAAACGTTTTGGTGATTGGTTCCGAATTGCAATCGACAGGATTAGACATGACCACAAGAGGTCGCGGTGTTTCGGTGATTTTTGGCGATGGGGCTGGAGCTGCCGTTTTGAGTAGGGAAGAAGATTTGTCGAAAGGAATTCTTTCGACCCATTTGCATTCCGAAGGGGAACACGCCGAAGAATTAATTGTACGAGCACCAGGAATGGGAGGAAGATGGATTACCGATATTTTAGCCGATAATGATCCCAATGACGAAAGTTATTTCCCGTATATGAATGGAACATTTGTATTTAAAAATGCCGTAGTTTGTTTTGCCGAAGTGATTAACGAAGGATTAGCAGCCAATGATTTGCAGGTTTCGGACATTGATTTGCTTATTCCGCATCAAGCAAATTTGAGAATTTCGCAGTTTATCCAAAAGAAATTCAAGTTGAATGACGATCAAGTTTTCAATAATATCCAGAAATATGGCAATACTACCGCCGCTTCAATTCCGATTGCTTTAACGGAAGCTTGGGAACAAGGAAAAATAAAATCGGGAGATACCGTTGTTTTGGCAGCTTTCGGAAGTGGATTCACTTGGGGAAGCGTTATTATAAAATGGTAAAAGATTTAGTTGTCTTTATGGGAAATTAGTAAAACATTATTTTTTATTTGAACCATTAAGGGCTATAATCTTAATTTTTGTCATTTCGACAAAGGAGAAATCACATAGCGAGAG
>CAILTC010000222.1 GCA_903837025.1 uncultured Bacteroidota bacterium
GTGTGGAATTATAAATTTACTTGGGCACCGCGAAATGTGGTTCTTGCAGGACAAGGCGGAGCTGCAAAATTCATTCAGGAAGGAACTTATAAATACATTCCGTATTGGAATTTATTTCGCAGAACCGAATTTCTAGAAGTTGAAGGTTACGGTCGTTTTGAAGCGTATTCGAACCGAGATTCTCTAAAATATCTTGATATTTATGGCTTGAACAATATCCTTACTTTATACCGAGGAACCATTCGTCGAGTGGGTTTTTCGAAAGCTTGGAATATGTTTGTACAACTCGGTATGACCGATGACAGCTATGTTATGGAAGATTCTGAGAATATGAGTTATCGCGAATTTGTGAATTCATTCTTGCCATATCACCCGACAGATTCTGTCGAAATAAAAATGCGTTTGATTTTAAAAATTGACCAAGATGATATTATGTGGGATAAATTGTTGGAATTAGATTTATTCAATCGCAACAAAAAAGTAGGATTGAAAAATGCCACTCCAGCACAAATTCTCGAAAAAATTCTTGGTGATAGTTGGACGCTTCAGCCCCACGACAAAGATATGATTGTGATGTATCATAAATTTGGTTACGAATTGAATGGCAAAAAAGAGCAAATAGATTCGAAAATGGTTTGCCTTGGCAAAAACCAAACTTATACTGCTATGGCGAAAACGGTTGGTTTACCCGTTGCAATGGCGACCTTATTAATCCTAAATGGCAAGATAAAAACACCCGGCGTTCAGCTCCCAATTCGAGAAGAAGTGTATTTGCCTATTTTGAAAGAACTCGAAGAATATGGTGTTGTTTTCAATGAACAAGCTGTTCCTTATTTGGGTTATAATCCAGACAAATAAGTTAAAAATAGAACGCTGATGAAACGGATTTTATGTGTTGTTAAATACAGTTTAAAAATTCGTTTTTATCTACGCCCAAAAAATATTTATTTCGACAAATCGACAAAACATTTGTAAATCAATTGTTATTATTTATATTTTTACAATCCATTAGAATTCAAGAATAAAACTACACAAATAAGAATAAAATGAATACCCAAACACTTTATCAAGAAACAATAAAATTTGCAACCTTAAAGCATTTAGATAAAGAACAAACTATTCCAGGAACTAATCTTCCGTATGTAGTTCATTTAAGTAATGTTGCAATGGAAATTATGCTTGCTTCAAAAGAAACGACTGATTTTGACGTGAGTTTTGCAATACAAGTTGCATTGTTGCACGACACTTTGGAAGATACAGATGCAGTTTTTGATGAATTAGTCACCGCATTTGGTATTGAAGTTGCCGAAGGTGTCTTGGCTTTGACAAAAAATAATAATTTGTCAAAAGAAGAGGCAATGTTGGATAGCTTGAACCGAATTCAAAAATTGAGGAAAGAGGTTTGGGCAGTGAAATTGGCCGACAGAATTACAAATTTGCAATCGCCACCTTCCTATTGGGATAATCCCAAAAAGATAAAATACCAGCAAGAAGCCAAAATAATAGTAGAAAAATTGAAAGGTGGAAACGAATATTTAGAGAAACGCCTGTTGATGAAGATTGAAAATTACGAAACGTATATCGATTAAAAAACTTTATAAACGGATTTTGTGTCTTGCTAAATATAGTTTAAAAAATCCGTTTTATCCGTGTTTTCGCTTTTGCGAATCCGTCTCATCTGTGTCCAAAAAATAATTATTTCGACATCTCTACAAAATATTTGTAAAACAACGGAATGGTTTCAATGCCTTTTAAGTACTTGAAAACA
>CAILTC010000223.1 GCA_903837025.1 uncultured Bacteroidota bacterium
AAGAAGATTGCATGACGTTTCTCAAGATGTAATTGTGAACACGGTAGATTGTGGTACTTTAAGAGGTGTTGAAGTTTCAGCATTGAAGAAGAACGAGGAAATCGTGGAATCTTTAGGCGAAAGAATATTAGGGCGGGTAGCATTGCAAGATGTTATCAATCCTATGACAAATGAGCTTATTATCGCTGCAGGTGAACAAATTACTGAAGCATTCATGAAAATAATCGAGGCTTCTCCAATTGAAAAATTAGAAGTTCGTTCTCCATTAACTTGTGAAGCATTGAAAGGTATTTGTGCTAAATGTTACGGTAGAAACTTGGCAACAGGAAAAATGACCCAAAAAGGAGAAGCAGTTGGTGTAATCGCCGCTCAATCTATTGGAGAACCTGGTACACAGTTGACATTACGTACTTTCCACGTTGGAGGGGTTGCAGGAGGTATTTCTGAAGAATCTAGTATCGTTACCCGATTTGGAGGTAAATTAGAAATCGAAGATTTGAAAACGGTTAAAGGCGAAGATAACGAAGGAAATGCAGTTGATATTGTAGTTTCTCGTTCTACTGAGTTGAAATTAGTTGACGAAAAAACAGGAATCTTATTAAGTACAAACAACATTCCTTACGGTTCAAGTATCTTTGTAAAAGATGGAGAATCTGTAGCTAAAGGGTCTACAATTTGTAAATGGGATCCATATAATGGAGTTATTGTTTCGGAATTTACAGGTAAAATTGCTTACGAAGATTTAGAGCAAGGTCAATCATTCATGGTTGAAATTGATGAGCAAACTGGTTTCCAAGAAAAAGTAATTTCAGAATCTAGAGCTAAAAAATTAATCCCAACTTTATTGGTTTACGGTAAAGATGGTGAATTGATTCGCTCTTATAACTTACCAGTTGGAGCCCACTTGATGGTTGAAAATGGAGAGAAAATTAAAGCAGGTAAAGTATTGGTTAAAATTCCACGTCGTTCTTCTAAATCAGGAGATATCACCGGAGGTTTACCAAGAATTACCGAGTTACTTGAAGCTCGTAACCCATCTAATCCTGCAGTGGTTTCAGAAATTGACGGTGTTGTTTCTTTTGGAAAAATCAAAAGAGGAAACCGTGAGATCGTTATCGAATCTAAATTTGGTGAGGTTAAGAAATACTTGGTGAAATTATCTAGCCAAATATTAGTACAAGAAAATGACTTTGTAAGAGCGGGTGTACCATTGTCTGATGGTGCAATTACTCCGGAAGATATTTTGAGAATTCAAGGTCCTGCTGCTGTTCAACAGTATTTGGTAAACGAAATTCAAGAAGTGTACCGTTTGCAAGGGGTAAAAATAAATGACAAACACTTTGAAGTAGTAATACGTCAAATGATGCGTAAAGTAAGAGTACAAGATCCTGGAGATACTTTATTCCTAGAAGAACAATTAATTCATACTAAAGATTTTATCGTTGAAAATGATAAATTATACGGAATGAAAGTAGTTGAAGACGCTGGAGATTCCAGTAGCTTGAAACCAGGTCAGATTATTTCTCCTCGTGAATTGCGTGATGAAAACTCACTATTGAAACGTACCGATAAAAATCTTGTTGTAGCTCGTGATGTTATCACAGCAACTGCAACTCCTGTATTACAAGGTATCACAAGAGCATCGCTTCAAACGAAATCGTTTATCTCGGCTGCATCTTTCCAAGAAACTACTAAAGTATTGAACGAAGCTGCTGTTGCAGGTAAAATCGATTACTTAGAAGGATTGAAAGAAAATGTAATCGTAGGTCATAGAATCCCTGCCGGAACGGGTATGAGAGAATATGACAATACAATTGTAGGTTCTAACGAAGATTACAATGAAATGATGGCGAATAAAGAAGAGTATATATACTAATTTATTTAAAGATTGAAAGATTTAAAAATTTGAAGATTATCTTGATAGTCTTCGAATTTTTAAATCATTAAATCTTTCATTTTTTAAATTTTTTAAAATATGAACAACCAACAAGAGCAAATCAATATTGAGTTGGATGAAAAAACTGCCGAAGGAATTTATTCCAATTTGGCAATTATTAATCATTCTTCTTCTGAGTTTGTATTGGATTTTGTAAGTATCATGCCAGGTATTTCAAAAGCCAAAGTAAAATCAAGAATTGTCTTGACACCACAACATGCCAAAAGATTATTGAAAGCTATTGGGGAAAATATTCATCGTTTCGAACTCGCTCATGGCGAAATTAAAGACAGCGAACAACCTCCACTACCTTTAAATTTTGGTCCACCGGGACAAGCATAATTATAGTAAAAGGCTCCAGAAATGGAGCCTTTTCTTTTTTTGCCAAAATTGAATTGGTTTTTTATTAGCTGTTTATCAGCTCGTTCATTTGCTATTTTTAGTGTTTAAACGAGTTTTGTGGTGCTTCATCGAAAATATTTTTTAGTAGAATGCAATTCCTATAGTTTTGACCTCAGATAAGAGCTATGTCCCTAAACTCACTGAAAAAAACAAATATGAATACATTTTCTAAAAAATACGGAAACAAAAAAAATAGTATCATTTTTATGATTTTTGTTTTTATGCTTTTATCTAATGTAACTGATTTTGCTCAGACTTCAATAACTAACAATGTTCTTAATACTACAACAGAAAATAGTACAGCCGAAAATAACGTTACTAAACAAGAAACAACTTCAACTGACAGCAGTATGAATTTTGTTCTTTGGTTTATGGGATCCAAACAAGATCCAAATGTAAAAAGCATACAAGCAGGAGAAAATACAAGAAGACAATTTATAACTTCCGGATTAGCACCAAACAGATTGTTACTAAAAGCTTTTTTGAAAAAAGCAGTAAACTCAGAAATTGCTGCAGTCTAGTGGATTAATTATTTTTTAAATTAAAAAACGCCAATTTTCGAATTAGCGTTTTTTTTTTTGGAGAAATATATGTATAAGAAATTTCATACATATAAAATATTTGGCGAAAGTTGTTAACACTACTTCGTTTTCGTAAATCAATTTTTATACTTTCTGTCTATTAAATAATATTATTCTTATTTTAGTCTGACTAAATAAATTAAAACCACAATATTTAGTATATGAGTGAGTGGTTTTTATGTAAATCTTATTCGTTTCTGATTTATAGTATTAGTTAGTAATTCAATTATAAATAACATACCAAACTAAACAAATTTTATCTTTATGAACAACTCTACATTTTTTTTAAAGAACCCAGTTTCGTGTTCTTCGTTTATTAGATTAAATATTAAAAAGAGTATAAAGCATTTGAGTATATTAATGCTTTTTATTTTTTTTGGCTTTTCAGCAAATGCGCAAATTTGGGTAAATCCGCTTACTACAGGAAGACCAATTGCTACCAATTATTTGGGAGATAATTTAGGTTCTTCTTGGTATTTTAATTTTGAAATAGGGCAAACTTCTTGGAATACTTCTGATGTAGGAATTGGTCAAAATCCAGATGGTTTAACAGGATGGAGTTGGGCGAGTGCAAACTATTATGAAGATGGTTCCTATCCTAATAAACATGTTCGTCGAGATATTGGAAGCTTTCAGTTTACGGCAATTGGAACATGGTATGTTGTAGGTAGGGCTAAGGCGAATTCTGGTGATGCTTCGACTTATGCTGATGAGGGAACATGGTCTAATGATACTAATCTAACTGCAAGTAGTAGCACGGGTTCTTGTCCTTATTTTACGGTTAGCCCGATCGAAAACCCAACTTCGCAAGCTGGCATAGTATTCTCAGGAACGCAAATAGATTTAAGTTGGTCACAATGGAATTCTAAAAATGTAATGGTTGTACGTCGATTAACATCAGCGGCTTCATCAAGTGCTCCTGCTCAAGGAACATCATATAGTGTTGGTAATTCACTTGGTTCAGGATCGGTAGTTTATAATGGTTCAGCGACAAATTATAGTGATACTGGCTTGTCATCGGATCTTGGTTATACTTATGTTTTTTATTCAGTAAATAATAATTACTATAGTGCTGGAGCTAATGCTATAGTAAAAGGGGGTTCATCAATAGCTATAACAGGTTCTACAAGTTTTACTCTTAATGGTTTGCCACAAGGGCCAAACACATCAACTGTTTCGGGTTCTACGGGAACTGTAACATATAGTTATGTAGGGGTTAGTGGTACTAGCTATTCTGCAAGTGCAACACCACCAACTTATCCAGGATCTTATACTGTAACAGCTACAGTAGCTGCAGATACTAATTATAATGGAGCAAGTTCATCAGCGACTACATTTACTATTAGTGCAGGTTTATATACCTATATTCCTGACACTAATTTCTTAAATGCATTAATTGATTCCTTTAACTTACAACGTTACTAATACAGGTAGTTATGTATTAACCAGTAATATAAGTGGAATTACTGAATTACATATAGAAGGTGGTGTAACTAAAATTGCTGATCTTACAGGTATAGAAGCTTTTACAGGTTTACAAGATCTGTATTGTGCGGATAATGCTCTTTCTTCAAGTTTAGATTTGACTATGTTACCTAATTTAAGGTATTTAGATTTTCAAAACAATTCTATTTCTGCTTTGAATATTAATGGATTAACTAAATTAGAAACTTTGGTCCTCTGGAATAATAGTTTAACAGCATTGAATTTAAGTACAACACCGAATATTGTCTATTTAGATTGTGACGATAATAATTTTACTTCAATAGATGTTAGTAGTTTGAAAAATTTAAATCAATTTTATTGTAGTGGTAATCAATTAACAAATTTGAATGTAAGAGGTTTAACCAATTTAACTAATTTCGAATGTGTTGGAAATTATCCTTCGCTAACCTGTATTCTTGTTGACGATGTGATAGCTGCATATACT
>CAILTC010000224.1 GCA_903837025.1 uncultured Bacteroidota bacterium
CTTAACTGATTTACGCCAGTTTCTTCCTCGACTTCACGCATTGCTGTAAATTCGATTTCTTCTCCTTTTTCGGTTCCGCCTTTTGGCAAATCCCATTTTCCACCTCTAAAAATGAATAAAACTTGCCCTTTTTTGTTGTAAACTAATCCTCCACCTGCTTTAGAAACAGGAATTTTAGATTTCAGGGTTTTCATAATCTCCTTTTCATCAGGATGATACAAATAGGCCTTCTCAATTTTATTTTGAAAGATTTTGACTATAAGCTGCACTATATCAACACTTTCAAGTAAGAATATTTGAAAATTCGTCTCTTTTGAGATTTCATTTGTCAAAAAAAGTGGTTTGTCGTTCACAAAAACTTTATACATTTGTATTATGATATTTAATAAGGATACTGCCGAAAAAACTGCCGAATTGCTTTTGCAAATAAATGCAATTAAATTGAATCCAAGAAATCCTTTTACATGGGCTTCGGGATGGCAATCACCAATTTATTGTGATAACCGAATAATTTTGTCGTTTCCGCTCATAAGAAATTATGTTCGGGATGAATTTTCGAAACATATCGAAAAGCAATTTGGAAAGCCAGATGTTATTGCTGGTGTGGCCACTGGCGCGATTGGAATAGGAATTCTGGTTGCCGAAAGTTTAGGCTTACCATTTGTTTATGTTCGTCCGGAACCAAAAAAACATGGAAGACAAAATCAAGTAGAAGGTTTTTTACAAAAAGGACAAAATGTAGTTATTGTAGAAGATTTAATCAGCACAGGAAACAGTAGTTTGCTTGCTGTAGAAGCTTTGCGTGCTGCTGGAGCAAACATAAAAGGTATGGCTGCCATTTTTACTTATGGTTTTGATGTTGCAACAGAAAACTTTAAAAACGCCAATGTTGATTTATTGACGTTGAGTAATTATCAAAATTTATTGAATTTGGCTGTTGCCAAAAGATACATCACTGAAGAGGAAGAAGAAACTTTGAGAGAATGGAATTTGAGTCCATCAACTTGGACAGTAGAAATATAAAAATTCAAAAAAAAATAATTTATGAATTTACAAAGCCCCAGAGTTTCCGTTGAAAAATCAGCACAAGAATTATTTGATTTATTGACCGATGTCAGAAATTTCGAAAAATTAATGCCTGAAAACATTGCTAAATTTGAAGTCATTGGTGACGAAGCTTTTATTTTTGGATTAAAAGGAATGCCAGAAATAAAACTCGTAATAAAAGAAAAAGTTGCTCCAAATAAATTAGTTCTAGGTTCAGCAAGCGATAAACTATCTTTTACTTTGATAGCGGATATTATTTCTGTTTCAGAAAAGACTTCTTCTATTCAATTGCTTTTCGAAGGCGAATTTAATGCAATGATGGCAATGATGATCAAAGGACCAATTGGTAAATTTATCGAGACATTAGCAAACAATATGAATACGCTTTAAAAACTATTTTCTTATAAAACGAAAAACCTTTCGGTGTAAACTGAAAGGTTTTCTTTGTTTAAGTAAAATCAAATTGATTAATATAACATTTGTATTTCCTTAATATCAAATTCTAAAATTGAATCATCTTCTAAAAGAATTTGCAGTTTACCAATGGCGGAAATCCCTTGAATAATCCCCATAAATTTTTGATTTTTTTGATTTGAAAAAGGCATTGGGATTCCTTTTTTAAAAAGTCTATCAACATAATCGGATTCCATAGCATCCGAATTAAGATACCAAGATTGAATATTTTTTTCCAAACATTCGATAATTGACAAAAGAATAGATTCTTTATCAAAATTAGTCTGGCAAATAACTGCCAATGAAGACGCTTTTGGCAAATTTTCAAAATCAGTTTGATTAACATTCAGTCCTAAACCTACAATCGAATGAATAGTTCCGTTGCTTTTTATACTATTTTCAATTAGAATACCTCCAATTTTTTTATTGTATGACATAATGTCGTTAGGCCATTTGATGCTTAATTCAGGAATGTTTATCCTATCTAAAGCTTTTATAACAGCAAGAGAAAAAGCAATATTAACATTAAAAACTTGATTAATATCCTCCAAAAAATCCTTAACCAATACGCTCATTATTAAGTTTTTGCTAGGTTCAGAAGCCCAAACCGAACCCATTTGGCCTTTTCCTTTTGTTTGAATTTCGGCAGTTACAACTGTAAACTTTTCTAAGGTCTGCTTGCTAGACAATCCTTTTAGGAATTCATTTGTAGAATCTATGGCATCGAGTTTGATTAGTTTCATAAGAAGTTATTTGTGCAAAAGAATTTAATATTATGTTAACGTTCAAAAATAATCACAAAAAATGGTAACTTTACAAACTTATATTAAAAATAATTCATGGCAAAAAAGACTATAAATAATGATGTTTTATTGGCAAACATCATCAAAGGGATTGAAGAAGTAAAAGGGAATGATATTGATATTCTAGATTTAAGAGAAATAGACACTGCCGTTTGTGACTATTTTGTTATCTGCAACGGTAATTCAAATACTCAGGTTAACGCGATTGTTAACTCCATTCAAAAAATAGTTTCAAAAGAATTAAAAGACAAGCCTTGGCATGTTGAAGGTACTGATAATGCGGAATGGGTACTTATGGACTATGTAAATATCGTGGTTCACGTTTTTCAAAAACACATTAGAGAATATTATAATATCGAAAGTCTTTGGGGAGATGCAAAAATCACCAAAATCGAAAATAAATACTAAAGAAACATACTGTAATGGCTAAAGATAATAATCCAAATACGAATAAATTTAAAGTAAGTCCTTGGTTAATTTATACCGCAATACTATTAATTTTCTTGTTTATCAGTTTTATGACTGGTGGTTCAAACTTTTCGGAACCAGCACAGTTAACTTCTTCTAGCTTTAATTCTTACTTAGAGAAAGGAGCAATTGAAAAAGTAATTGTTTATAATAAATCCGAAGCCGAAGTTTATCTGACAGCCGCAGCATTGAAAGAACCTGCTAATTCAAAAGTAGCAAAAGATGTTTTTGAGCGTCCAAACAAAGGACCTCATTACACCTTTATTATTGGAAACGACCAATTATTTCAAACTAAATTAGAGAAAGCAGTTGCCGAAGGAAAATTGAAAGATTTTAATTTCTTACCCAAAAACAACTGGACCGATATTTTAGTAAGCCTATTACCAATCATCATCATCATTGGAGTATGGATTTTTATCATGCGAAAAATGTCTGGTGGCGGCGGTGGCGGTGGCGGACAAATATTTAATATTGGAAAATCCAAAGCTAAACTTTTCGACGAAAAAACAGATATTAAAACTTCGTTTAAAGATGTAGCAGGTTTAGAAGGAGCAAAAGAAGAAATTCAGGAAATTGTTGAATTTTTGAAAAACCCAGAAAAATACACGAATCTAGGAGGGAAAATACCAAAAGGCGCTTTACTCGTAGGGCCTCCAGGAACCGGAAAAACATTATTGGCCAAAGCCGTAGCTGGCGAAGCACAAGTACCCTTCTTCTCATTATCAGGTTCTGATTTTGTTGAAATGTTTGTAGGAGTTGGTGCATCTCGAGTACGAGATTTGTTTAAACAAGCCAAAGAAAAATCACCAGCAATCATCTTTATCGATGAAATTGATGCAGTGGGAAGAGCAAGAGGAAAAAACAATATGTCTGGCGGAAATGACGAACGCGAGAATACTTTGAACCAATTGCTTACCGAAATGGACGGATTTGGAACTAATTCGAACGTAATCGTTTTGGCAGCAACCAACAGAGCCGATGTATTGGATAAAGCATTAATGCGTGCCGGTCGTTTTGACAGACAAATTTTTGTTGATTTACCAGATATTCGCGAAAGAGCTGAAATCTTCCAAGTTCACCTAGCACCATTAAAAAAAGTAGAAGGTCTTGATACCGACTTTTTGGCCAAACAAACACCTGGTTTCTCTGGAGCAGATATTGCCAATGTTTGTAACGAAGCTGCGTTAATTGCTGCAAGAAACAACAAAACAGCCGTTGACAAACAAGATTTTCTTGATGCTGTAGACAGAATCGTCGGTGGTCTTGAAAAGAAAAATAAAATTGTAACTCCTGACGAAAAGAAAGCAATCGCTATTCATGAAGCAGGTCACGCAACCGTAAGTTGGATGCTAGAACATGCAGCACCATTAATCAAAGTGACAATAGTACCTAGAGGTCAAAGCTTAGGAGCAGCATGGTATTTACCAGAAGAACGCTTAATTGTTCGTACAGATCAAATGCTGGATGAAATGTGCGCTACAATGGGCGGAAGAGCAGCTGAAAAAGTGACATTCGACAGAATTTCAACTGGAGCATTAAGTGATCTAGAAAAAGTAACCAGACAAGCACGTGCCATGGTAACCATTTATGGTTTGAATGAAAAAATAGGAAATGTAACCTATTATGATTCAACAGGACAAAGCGAATACAGTTTTTCTAAACCGTATTCAGAAGAAACAGCTAAGACAATTGATAAAGAAATTTCGTTATTAATCGAAAGTCAATATGAAAGAGCAATCAAAATATTGGAAGAAAACAAAGACAAACTGAACCAACTAGCCGATATCTTAATTGAAAAAGAAGTTATATTTAAAGATGACTTAGAAGCTATTTTTGGCAAAAGAACTTTTGATTCGAATCTAGAAGAAGTCGTTTCATAATAACCTAAAATTTACATTATTTTTAAAATCTTAATTCAAAAGTGACTTTTGAATTAAGATTTTTTTATCTTTGGACGTAATTGAAATAATTTAGTCAGCAGTTTATAAAAATATGAGTCTTTTTAGAAAATTTTTTGGTTCGAATAACCCATCTTCAGAAGTAGAGAATGATAACGAAAATAGTAAATTCTCCCCAGATATCAATGCGCCTTTAGATGAGCAGTTTATCTATAATTTTAAGAAAAATGGCGGTAAATTTTTATACTGTGAAAATGAAGCTGAAGTAAAAGATCATTTTGAAAACATATTGGAAGAGAATGACTGGTTCGAAAGTGAAGCTTTATGCTACGAACCCGATCTTTTTAATATGCTTGAAGAAAATAAAATCGAATATCAAAAACTAACAAATCCTTTGTTTTTTCTTGCAACATGCGAAAATTTAATAGCAGATGAAGGTTCTATACTTTTTTCTTCTAAGCAAATTAAGCAACGAAAACCAAATGAATTACCAACCAATATTATCATTAGAGCAACAACAAGCCAGATCATAGGATCAAAAAGTGATGGACTTAGCGTTATAAAAAAGAAATATCATACCGATTACCCTACAAATATAACAACTATAAAGTATTTCGAAAAAGTGGAAGAGGAAGATTTTACTCAATATGGTAGCTCAGCAAAAAATTTATACTTATTGCTTTTAGAAGATCTATAAAATGAATGAAACTCTAAAACGAGCACTATCAGGAATTGTTTATATAACATTACTAATCGCTTCTATTTTATATTCTACCGAAAGTTTTTTTATTCTTTTTGGAATTTTCATGATAATTGCAGTTTATGAATTCTGTAATTTAATACAAATCCATAAAGTATTGCCAATTATCTTTGGAGCATTATTTTATGCCACCGTAACTTTGGTAAGCAATTACAACGTAATTACCACAAAAACCATAAATAACATACTTCACAGTAATTTGTATCTTTCAATAAATACAAAACAACTAAGTATTGTATTATTAGTCATAGCTCTGGTAGTTTCGATAAAGTGTATTCTATTTTTATTTTATGATACGATTCAAAAAATAAGTATTTCATCCAAATATTTATATTTAATAGGCTACAGCGTTCTTCCCTTTGTATTTATTACACAAATTCCATTTGGAGAAAAAGGTTATAATCCGAAAATAATTATTAGTATTTTCATTCTTATTTGGACCAATGATACATTTGCATTTATTGTTGGAAAATCGATTGGAAAAACAAAATTATTCGAAAAAGTATCTCCTAAAAAAACAATTGAAGGATTTATAGGAGGCGTTCTATTTGCAGTGTTAGCAAGTTATTTTATATCAAAATATTATTTTGCACCCAAAGATTTTTACTTACGAAAATCGATTATAATTTGGATGACAATTGCCTTAATTGTTGGCTTTTTTGGAACAATAGGCGATTTAATCGAATCAAAATTCAAACGTATTGCTGGCGTAAAAGACAGCGGAAGCATAATGCCTGGCCACGGAGGCATTCTAGATCGACTAGATAGTGTTATATTTGTGGCACCAATTGTATTTTTGTTTTACCAAATTTTAAACTATGTTTCATAAAGAAGGCGCTCAATCCATATTATTCGGAACTGTATTTACAGCTATTGTACTATTATTAACCGATAAATTCATTGACACCAATTGGATTAGAATGACTATTCAATTAGTCACTTTTTTGTTATTGATTATCATTTTACAGTTTTTCAGAAATCCGAAACGAAATGTAATCAAAGACGAAAACCAAATCCTATCTCCTGTTGACGGGAAAGTGGTTGTAATTGAAGAAGTTTTTGAAGGCGAGTACTTCAAAGAAAAACGCATTCAAGTTTCTATTTTCATGTCGCCAATCAACGTTCATGTAACGCGTTACGGACTTAGTGGAATTGTAAAATTCAGCAAATACCATCCCGGAAAATTTTTGGTTGCTTGGCATCCCAAAGCAAGTGAGGAAAACGAAAGAACGACAATTGTAATCGAAAACAAGAAATTCGGCGAAGTGCTTTATAGACAAATTGCTGGAGCATTGGCACGAAGAATTGTTAACTATGCCCAAGAAGGAATGCAAGTAATTCAAGGGGAAGATGCTGGTTTTATTAAATTTGGCTCTCGAGTAGATTTATTCTTACCTTTGGGAACACCAATAAATGTAGTTCTTAACCAAGTAGCTATAGGAGGAAAAACAATAATTGCAACAAAATCTTAATGACCGAAAAAGATTTAGATACTCGATTTCAAGAAGCATTTGAAATTGCTTCAAAAATGACCCAGGCTTCCTTGCCACAGGATGTGCAATTGCGCCTTTATGCGTTTTACAAGCAGGCTACTTTTGGATCGGCAAATTACAATCAATCGGAGCATTTCGATTTAAGAAATGCTTTTAAAACCAATGCTTGGATTCAGATTAGTCATTTATCAGTAAATGAATCTAAAGAAAAATATATCGAAATTATTAATTCCTTATTGGATAAATAATACACTTCATAAAAGGATCATAACAATAACTCGTTGTAACTATCAGGTATTGAAATGTAAACCAAGCTTTGCGAACAAGCAAACCAATTGCATATTCCTTAAAAAAACCAATAATAGCTTCGTATGAAAAAAAATATTTTTTTAGTTTTGAATGTATTGATTGCTGTCGTTTTAATTTCGTGCAACAAACAAAAACTAATTGAAGTTGTTGATGTACCCTTGCCCGAAGTTCAACAAAAAACGACAGCATTAGGAAGTCCTGACGACATCAAAGCAAACGAAGGAACCTTTCAACTAGAAAAACTACCTTATACTTACAATGCTTTAGAGCCAAATATTTCGGCTTCGACAATGGAAAACCATTACTCTAAACATTATGTGGCCTATACTAATAATTTGAATAAAGCAATTATTGCATCGCCATTACAAGACCTTACAATCGAGGATATATTAGCCAAATTAGATCCCAGCAATGCCGAACTTAGGAATAATGCTGGTGGATATTACAATCATTCTTTGTATTTTAAATGTATGGCTACAAAGGCTGGTGGTCAACCAAAAGATAGTTTAGCTGAAGCAATTACTAAAAAATTTGGTTCTTTTGCCAATTTCACCATCTTATTCAAAGACGAAGCTTCCAAACAATTTGGCTCAGCTTGGGTTTGGTTAATTGTTGACCGATATGGAAATCTTCAAATCACAAGCACCCAAAATCAAGATAATCCTTTGATGCATAATGCAACAGTTCCGGGAAAGCCAATCTTAGCTTTAGACCTTTGGGAACATGCTTATTATTTGAGTTATCAAAACAAACGAAATAATTATGTTGATGCCTTTTTCAATGTTATCAATTGGAAAAAAGTCGGCGAAAATTATTCCGAGGCTTTGAAGAAGTAGTTGGATTAAAGTATTATTAGGAATTAAAACTTATTTCAGGAAAAATAATAAACAATTAAGCCGTTTTACCTTTATAAAATTGGATATTTGAAATGATTAAAAAAGTAATTATAGCAATTTGTTTCATTTTTATATTTAATTTTAGTTGCTATGCTGAAGGGCAAGATGGAATCACAACACTTTTTAATTTCGCACATTTTATTTGGGCTCTTATGTGTATTTCACTTTACACGATATTTGGAGGTATAATTATAAAATTGATTTTACTAAAATCGAATCTTCTTTTGGAAAACCAAACGCTCAAAGCCTTTTCTATTTCATTTATTTTATCAATTTTAGCATCTATAATTTTTGGAGATGCTTTTTTATATTTTGTTTGGAATTATCTTTAAAAAATTAATGATTTTGAAAACATTTATTTTTAATTCAATAAATTTTAATATTTGAAACGCCCTAATAACAAGATCAATACCATCGTTTTAACAATTGCAATCATCAAAGTTAATTAAAATATTTACCCTTACAGTTGCAAGTCATTCTAGTACAAATAAAAAAAACTGTCAGGGTTTTGAACCCTGACAGCGTTGTATCAATTCTTGGATATAAAAAAATAAAACTTCGTTCCTTTTTTACTTTAATGGTGTTGTGTTCTAAAAAGAAAAACAAAATGAACCGAGCCTACGGCTCTTTCTTTCTCGTTTTTTGATTATTGACTGGATAAAGTCCAGCCTTACAAAATGCCCCGAGCCTATGGCTCTAATTCATAATGTAATAGGTAGGAACGATTCATTTTGTAACAACGGATTTTAATCCGTTGATTTTAGATTGTAAGAACATTATCTTTTATAGCTACGAAGGAAAAAAACTGGTCGAATTTTTATGAATTCTCACAGAATTACACCCCACCTGACAGGGGTAAAATAATCATAAACTATAGAATCCTAAAACAAATTACCCTCCAAAACTATTTCTAACAATTAGTGGATTATATTGCTCAACACAACAATATCCATAGGTTTTATCGTTACCTTTTTCATCACTTTCTTCGAAAATACATCTTTGTAATTTCCTTTATTAAGCATTGGGTTTGCAAAAACACTATTTTTATCACTACGGTTAATAATTACAATCACTTCCTCATTGCCCAATTTTCGGCTAAATACATACGTTTTTGCAGCATCATTGGTTTCAATAGTTATGTAATTCCCCGATTTTATAGCTTTGTATTGATTACGTAAACCAATGAATTTTTTATACCAATTAAATAAATCTGTATTAAAACTCACTTGATCCGCTTCATGTTTACTTTGGTCAGGATTGAATACTTCTGCATTATAATTGTTACTAGCCCAAACCATCGGTTTACGACAATCAGGGTCGTTACTGCCCCACATTCCGCATTCGTCACCGTAAAAAATCATTGGTGAACCCAAATATAAGATTTGAAACGCCGCAATTAATTTTTGCTTCTCCAATTGTTTTTCGGTAGGTTTTCGAGCATTATAATTGCTATTATTACTCTTCTGACTCCATACAAAATAGTCGCCCCAATCGCCAAATTTTTTACCATCGGGATTTGCTACAGCGCTACCGATTCTAGTTGCATCGTGGCTATCTACTAGGTTTTGCATATTCATTGCAACACCTGCTCCAAATCCTTGGCGTAATTCTTTTAATTGAGCATCAAATTGGGTAACGGAACTTCCTTTGGCATCCTGCACAAAAAAATCATGAACAAGGAATGAAAAATTATAATTCATTGTCGCATCAAATTCGTCTCCACTCAAGTATGGCTTCGTTTTTTCGATAGGATCAACCAATTCGGCAGTCAAATAAGCTTCCTTATTAATTGATTTTACCCATTTTCGCCAATCTTTCCAAAACGGATGACCAATACAATACGCCACATCCAAACGCCAGCCGTCAATTCCGTACTGTGCCCCTTTATTCATTGGATTCATCCATCTTTTGGTAGCTTCAAAAATATATTGTTTTGGCCCCGAAACAATTCCTGCTTCATCTTCTTTAAACTCTGGTAATGTTTTGACACCAAACCAACCTTTATATTCGAATTTGGTTCCTTTGGCTGCATCTCGCCAACTATCGATCATAAACCAATCTTTATAAGCTGATTTTTCTTGTTTTTCTTCCACGTCTCGAAAGGCAAAACTATTCACCCCCATGTGATTGAAAACGCCATCAAAAATGATATACATTTTTCGTTTATGCACTTCTTCAATAAGTTTCAGTGCCAGTAAATCGGCTTTTGTCCAAACCCATTTGGCCGGATTTAACGGATCTTCATTTTTAATTAAATTTTTATCTCCCTCTGGATCAGGTCCAAATGTTGGATCAACATGTTGGTAGCATAATGCGTCATATTTATGGGAAGAAGGTGACCAAAAAATTGGGGTCATATAAATAGCATTGACACCCAAAGATTTCAAATAATCCAATTTATTAATAACACCTTGCAAATCCCCACCATAACGACGACGTTGAATGTTATAATAAATATCTTTCCCGTTTTTCTGTTCGTAGGGTTGCAGTTCGTACCAATCACTAGTCCAAGGGTGAATTTGAAAATCGGAAGTACTATCAAATGGATAAGCACCCTCTTGATCGATTACTTTTGGATCGTTTGAAGGATCTCCATTATTAAAACGATCCGGAAAAATTTGATACCAAACTACTCCTTTACTCCAATTGGGTGTAAAATCGTTTTGGGCAAAAGAAGTTGTGAATGCTAAGAATAGCAAACAAATTGTTATTGATTTTTTCATTGAATTGGGCTAAAAATTAAAACGTTAGTTATTACAACTGAAAAATAAACGATTCTAAAGGAGCGATACTAATTTGCGCTTTTCCTTCTCCATTTTCCACTCGCAATTGTGTGGTTTTTTGATGATACAATTGATCGGTGATGGTATAAGTTCCGTCTTTTAAATTCCATTTTTGAATAATATCAGCAGGAATTCGAAGTTCGAAATTACTAGAAGCTAGTGAATAGAAATTAGTCACAATTATCAATTTTTGCGTATCGGACCATCGTGCATAAGCGTATATTGCTATGTCGTAACCTGTTGTAATATTGCGATTTGCCGTTTGAATTTCTTGAAATTTACCCATCAAAGCAGAACTGTTGATAGAAAAATTCAATAATCTTTTGTAAAAATCACGCAAGTCTTTTTCGTCTTGCGAAAGTTGCCCACCATCAAATTTTCCTCCGTTCATCCAACGTTGATGATTGGGAACACCTATATAATCAAAAATTGAAGTTCTAGAATGGGTTCCAAATCCGGCGTTTTCATTTCCGGCCTCCCCTACTTCTTGTCCAAAATATACCATTGTTGGCGAAGTACTTATTGTTGTAGAAACCACCATCAAAGGTTTTCCTTTTTGAGCTGTTCCAGCAAATTCTGGACTTGCCAATCGTTGTTCATCATGATTATCTAAGAAATGCAGCATATGATGCTCAATATCTGACATTCTATTTTGAATGTCTGATAGTCCGTCAGGCCAAGTTTTCCCCTGAACAACCGCTTTCAAATGATCATAAGTTTCGACTTTGTCATACAAATAATCCATTTTTCCGAGACGAATGTAATTGCGATATTCATTTGGATTATAAACTTCGGCCATCAAAAAAGCGTTTGGATTCTTCACTTTTATAGAAGAATTCATGTAACTCCAAAATTCATACGGCACCATTTCGGCCATGTCGTATCTAAAACCATCTACACCTTTGGCTGTCCAATACAAGGCAATATCACGGAATTTTTTCCAAGAATTAGGCACGTCTTTGTCTGCCCAAAAATCGAAATGTTCTTGGTAGGATTTGGTATCAAAACCGGCTGGAAGTTCCGGAAAATCTTTAGAACCATCAGGGCGAATACCATAATTTACTTTGACCGTTTCGTACCAATCATTATGATCTGGTTTTGCCAATCGAGATCCGTTACCAGTCCATTTTGCAGGAAATTCATCAAATTTTCCATCAATTAGCGGATTGCTTTCCCCGTTTAATGGATGGATTCCGTCTGGGACTTCAAAATGAGTATTTGGAATATAATAAAAGTTATTATCGCGTTTATATTCTACCGAAACATCGTCATCGGCACCAAAATCACGAACGCCTTCGGGATTGCTTTTTCCTTCGTATTTTCGAGCAATATGGTTGGGAACAATATCAATAATCACCTTCAATCCCGCTTTATGGGTTCGGGCAATTAAGTCTTCAAATTCTTGCAAGCAATTGGCAGGATTTACGGCTAAATCTGGGTTTACATTATAATAGTCTTTCACAGCATAAGGTGAACCAGCTCGCCCTTTTACCACTTCGGGATCGTCATTAGAAACGCCAATCGAGGAATAATCACGAACTAAAGCATGATGCGGAACTCCAGTATACCAAATATAAGTAACCCCCAAATCCTTGATTTCGGCAAGTGCTTTATCAGTAAAATCGTTAAACTTCCCTACACCGTTTTCTTCAATGGTTCCCCAAGGTTTATTCGTGGTGTTTTTATTACCAAATAATCGGGTAAAAACCTGATAAACAACCTCTTTTTTATCGGAAACCTCTTTTTTATTTTCTGCGTTCATTTTTATAGCTGATGTTTTACAGGCTGTTGCCAAAAGCATTATACTTATACCTGCAACAATAGTTATTTTTTTTATCATACAAAATTATTTAACTGATTTTCATTGGATTTTTATATAATTC
>CAILTC010000225.1 GCA_903837025.1 uncultured Bacteroidota bacterium
AGTGGATAAATGGCCCTGGTGGCATCTTCTCCCGGATCGATCCTGTCAATTTGTTGTTCATAAATGGCAAGAATCTCCTTCTTTATCAGTCCATTAAAAACATGCTTGTAATCTGCCGTGACACGAAGCCGTAGATCATTGAAACCATAATTAAATGTTGAACCTATTGAGGTAGATTTTCCTTTTTCATCCTCTTTCCAAGTTTTGTATTTAAATCCTGATTCCATCGTAGTCCCTTGAACAGTATTGAAATTTCCGGAAGAAAGATTTATTAATCCATCAAAGCTGAAGGATTGTTTTTTGAAACTATTTTTCCAATGATAGCCAAAAATTGGACTAAAAAAACGAAATCTATTTCCTTTCTTATCAATAGAATCCAAATAGGCTTTTGAGTTTCGAATCGTATGCATACTGTCCTTTTTTATATAATCGGTATTCTCCTCGTCTGTTAGCGGAATAGGTCGGTTTTTACTCCAAAAAACAGTGTCTTTTTTGTTGGAATTCTCGGCAAAACTGACAATTTCATTCGAGAATGTTTTTTTGGCAAACGCATTCAGAAATTCATAATTACTGAAAACATAAGAGAATTTCGCATTGAATTTTATTCCGAATGCACCTGCTGAAAAATCAAGACCTTGAGTGCTTTTTGCCCAAATTTTAGAATTTTTATTGTAACTAAAATTTTGTTTTAATTTCATCACATCAACAAATTCTTGGTGTATTCTGTATCCTTTTATGTCTAAATCTACTGCATAAATGGCCCACGAATCATCAACAATATAAATATAACCTTCAAAAACGGGTTCCGAATCTCGTCTTGGAATCACTTTTATTTTATTAATCATAAGGTTATTTTCATCTTGAAAAGTACCTTCGAGTTTGTATTTATAATAATTAAAAGCATTGGCAGCAATAGGTGAAATTATTTTACTGCCAAAATTTAAAGTGTTTTCATAAAAATCAAAACTGGTTGATCTGGCAGTATTATAGCTAAAACCTTTGTCGTTTCCGCTTACTTTTGAAGCGATAATCAGTTCCTTTAGATTATTCGGTTTTTCAAAAATTATTTTCGAAACCGTCTCCGATAAATAAATAATTCCAGTTCCTGTAGAATCGACAGCGCCGTCTAAATCGCCTATTTTTTGTCCGAATATCTTTTTGGGCAAGTCCTTCACTCTAAAAATTCCTCGAGAATAAAAATCGGCTTTGAAGTGAGCTGTTTTATCGGAATTCTCCTTTTTGCTGGCAATGGCATGTTGGATAATGGCATTGGCAGGATTGCTATTTTTATTAATTACCACCTCGGAAAGGGATAAACTTTCTTCTACTAATTTTATGTTTTGTGTAAAGGGAAATTTGTCAATTATAATGGAAACCTTTTGTGTTTTTGATCCTAAATACTGAAAAATAAGGGTGTGTTTTCCCAAAGTACTTATATTCAATTCATATTTACCTTGCTCATTTGATGAGGTTCCGTTAAAAGTGTTTTCTTCTAAAATAGTCACTAACGAAAGAGGCGTTCCTTTTTCGTCCGAAACAGTCCCTACAATTTGCGCAAAATTGCAATACGAAATCAGAAAAAAAACAAGTAAGTAAATATTTTTCATAAGTTATTTTTTACAAAAATACGCAGAGAAAATAAAGAGACTCCTGAAATTTTGTTATATTCTAAAAAGGAATTAATGTGTCAATAAAAAGGAATTTACAAAAAAGACAGTAGCGCCAATTCATAACTTTTCATTCCAAAACCGAGGATAACCCCTTTGGCATTGCCCGAAATATACGATTGGTGACGAAAGCTTTCTCTTGAAAAAGTATTCGAAATATGAACCTCAACCACAGGAGTTGTTATGGCTTTTATGGCGTCGCCAATACCTATTGAAGTGTGTGTATAAGCGCCAGCATTGAGAATAATACCATCATACGAAAAGCCAAATTCCTGAATTTTACCAATCAATTCCCCCTCGATATTACTTTGATAATAGCTTAATTCTAGTTGAGGGAATTTTTCTTTTAGAATATTGAAATAATCTTCGAAAGTTTGAGAACCATAAACTTCAGGTTCGCGTTTTCCTAATAGATTAAGGTTGGGTCCGTTGATGATGCAAATTTTCATACGTAACTATTTAGTTGTTTATTTTGGAATACCGGTTTGTTTGAAGGTATTTTGGTAAAAATAAAAAAACCGTTCTAATTTAAAGAACGGTTTTAATAAATTTATTATTTATTTAATTTTCTAGAACATAAGTCCGGCAGACACTTGTGTAACGGAGTTTTTTGTTTGTGCACTTGGGGATACATCTGTCAATCCTATACCATATCTACCTTCGATAAAGATATTTTTAGTTACTTTCAAACCCAATCCAGCAGCAACTGCAAAGTCAAATGTATTTGAATTCCTAGTGTCAAAATTGTTTTTTTGGGATAATAAAAAAGAAGCTTGAGGGCCTAGTTCGAGGCTAATTGTATGATTCAAATAAATTTTTGCCATAACTGGAATCGCTATGTACCCCAACTCGTTTTTAACATCTCCCAAAACCGTTTTATAAGTCGCGCCTTGTGTGGTATAAAGCAACTCTGGTTGAATAGAAAGATTTTCCATAAGCTTGATTTCAGCAACTAATCCTGCATGATAACTGGTAATTGCATCAGTTTGAACATTAGTACCGTTAAGATTCGCATAATTCAAACCTGCTTTAACACCTAAATGTAATAGCTGCGCATGAACATTAAATGACATCGCGAAAATCATAACGCTAATTAAAATTGTTTTTTTCATAGTATTAGTTTTTAATTTATAAATCATAAAAGTCCTAAGTTAAAACTCAATAATTTATAAAATATTGCCTCTACAATTCATCCCTTCCTTAAAAAAAAATATGCAAAATTAGATACCGACATCATTTTTAAATGGTTATGATTTCTAAATTAATTAATTAGACAATGTAATTTAGAAAAAATTTAAATAATTTATTTCAATATTGATTG
>CAILTC010000226.1 GCA_903837025.1 uncultured Bacteroidota bacterium
AGGCGTTCGTTATGGTATAACCAATAAAATCACAATTTCGGCAACCATACCCTATGTATTTTTACATACTAATTATGGAAATGACCGAGGACTTGGCGATTTAGCGCTTCTCGGAACTTTTGATTTATACTCAAAAAACAGCGTTAATTTTGCGGTACAAGCTGGTGTTAAACTTCCAACAGGAATTCAAAAAGACTCCAACTTCGACAATACAACTGTAGTTGTAGGTTCTGGTTCTTATGACCCAATGCTAGGAATACTTTTTTCAAAACATTGGGATAAAATGACCCTTACGGCGAATGGATTTTATAAATATGCAACATCGGGATTTCAAGGTAATAATTACGGCAGCCTTTCAACAGAAAGCTTGATGTTATCTTACAAAATCAAAGAGGGTGGTCGTTTTTGTGCCATGGATGAAAAAGCCGAGAAAGCGATGTCCAATTTTGGATGGAATGTTTTTGGAGGTTACTATGGCGAATCGCATGATAAAGTAAAAGAAGACAATGTTGCTGATCCTAATTCGGGTTATTATCTAGGATTTGTAAACCTAGGAACTGCTATTTCTTATAAAAAATGGAGTGTCCCTTTGACCGTTTCTCTTCCTATAATCAATGTTCTTAATGGAAGCCAAAATAATGCAGGTTTTAGATTGCGCATCGGAATTGTAAGATCTTTATAAACCGACTAGATTGCATTCGAATATTTACATTTCAAATTCTTTGAAAATATAAGCTATTCATAACAGAAACAATTCAATCCTTGATTACGAAAGTAGTCAAGGATTTTTTTATATTTTTGAGGAACAAGTTAAACACCGATTTATGGAATATTTAAATATACCCATAAAATCTGTCTTAGTTTTTTTTATTACTAATTTAGTTCTAAAAATCATATCCTTAAAAAGAATCAAAGAAGCCAATTTCGATAACAGTAATGAGAAATAACGAAAATAAAAAATTAATTTAATTTGAAGTAGGATACCAATCAGTTTTCAGTATTCTTTAAAAATTGTCTCGAAAAATTAAATTTAACAATCTAAAAATGCAAAAAAAATTACTCTTAATTATGCTACTCCTAAATCTTACACAAGTAGTATTTAGCCAAGAAAGAGAGGCAACTATTCTTTTTAACGACAGTACATCAATAAAAGGTTTTGGCGAAATCAAAAAAGAAAAAATATACTTCCGAGTTAGTCAGACAAGCGATATTACTCAATGGAGTTATGATATGGCGAAAGGATTGACATTTTCTGGATATGGCTTTTCAGAAAAATATGAATACATAAAACCTGATAAATACTCAAAGCCAATTCTGATGGAAGTAATAGAAGAAGGAAATATCAATTTATATAGAAAGAATAGTATTGGTTTAAAAATGGGGATTGGAGTTAGCGCTGCATTTAGTAGTTCTGGTAATATTTTTGCAGGAGCAGGTCCAAGCTTAAAATACGATTTTTCAAGTGTTTTCTATGTAAAAAAAACAAATGAGGAAAATGCAACAGACATTACATTTAGTTTTAAAAGTAGAGCATTAAAATATTTTTCAGATTGTAAAATTATAATAGAAAAAATAAAAAAAAGAGAATTTAAAAAAGAAACCATAACTGAAATGGTGTATTATTACAATGATTATTGCGGGAAAGAAGATGAAAATTAAATGTATCACATCAATGGCAATTCTTGAAATAAAATAGAAAGTAAAAACACCCGAAAATTTATTTTTTCTAAAAATAGTCGCTATATTTACTCTATTAAAAA